>CALABN010000069.1 GCA_937885735.1 uncultured Bacteroidota bacterium
GTCCTGGTTTAGCGTCTCCACCAGGAAGTTCCATCTTCACGACTTTTGCGATTTTTTTACTCACGTGACTTTCCTCCTTTTTTGAATGTCCGTGTAGTGGTCAATGAGTGAACCGCCACTCTTCCACTTACAGGTACCTTCTCACACACGTATAGGTGCGAGTCGGTATGCTTGTTAATACTACTATATGTACATGTACGAATGCAAGATTTTTTTAAATAAATTTTGGAAAGACGTGCAATCATGCATAAACCAAAAAAGACATTTTAAGGAAAAAAAGATTTTTATTTTTTATCACTAATTCACATTCATTCAGTCTATTTATTTTGGATTGTCGTATATGGTCTTATTAATTAAAACCATATAAATCACCATTGATTCAATTAATAAAATTAGACATTTATAAAATAAAGTTATATAATTCGTTTTGTTATGGAAGGCGAATATAAAAATCCAAAGAAAATTTCACCAGCCCTATTAGTCATTTTCTCCTTTATTGGAGTTATGCTTATTGGAGCTTTTTTAATTACTACTCCTATAGCAAGAACACCAAAAGCTAGAGAATTATATGGAGACTGGGGTAATTTCGTAGATTCATGTTTTATGGCTACTAGTGCAACTTGCGTTACTGGATTTGACTGCTATCCAATGGGATTGGTTAACACAATTAACTTATTCGGACAGATCGTTTTGTGCATTTGTATGCAAATCGGTGGACTTGGATTTATGACGGTCTTTTTCTTCTTCTTAACATTAATTAGAAAAAAATTATCTTTTGAAGATAGATTCTTTATTTCTCAAGCTGTTAACTCTTCTGATGTAGCAGATGTTAAGAAATTTTTAATTAAAATCCTAGTGACTACAGGAGTAATTGAAGGTATTGGATTCCTTTTAATGCTCGTTCCTATGTTCAGTTTATTTGGTTATAACGGAGAAGCTGTATGGAACGCTTTATTCCACACAGTATCATCATTTAACAATTCTGGATTGGATTTATTTGGTACCACTAGTTTCATAAGAGAAGGCAACGCCCTTTTAACAGGAATGAAAGATTGGGCATATTATTTCATGTCTACCACTAGTTTAATAATGGTTTTGCTTGGTGGAATTAGTTACTTTGCTATCTTTGATATTTTCACTCTTAAGAAGAAACCACATCAATGGACATCATTTACTAAGATTGCAATTGTTATGATGTTAATTTTAAATATTGGTGGATTCGTTTTCTTTATATTATCTGATGGAATAAAGGGATCTACTAGTATGTCAGCATATGATGCTATATTCTTAGCAATCAGTTCTAGAACTGCTGGATTTGCTACTTATGACCCATATGCATTATCAACACCAGGAAGAATATTTAATGATATTTTAATGTTTGTTGGTGGATCTCCATTAGGTACTGCTTCAGGTATTAAAACTACTACTTTATTCATTATTATATTAACTATATTCAACTATTTAAGAGGTGAAAGTGTTCACGCATTTAAGAGATATTATTCTAAAGACTTGATTGCTAAGAGTATGTTAGTGTTTATCTCTTCATTATTTATTGTATTAATTGGTTATGTTGTATTAGCGGCATTTGAAAGTAATAATCCAAATCAAGAAGGTATATTCACCGGAGAAAGATGTTTATTTGAGACAATAAGTGCATTCTCCACTACTGGATTTACCACTCTTATGACTGTTCAACTATCCGCTGGTACACCTTACTGGCCACGGCAACATTGTTTTTTCAGAATCGGACGTGCTCAACTTGCGCAAATACCTTCTGGCTGGCGGATTCCTGCACATAGACAACAACTACGGCATTGAGCAGTACGTTCGTCGAGAGATGAAAAAAGTGTTTCCTGAACAGGATTTTGTGGAACTTCCTTTCAGCCACGACATTTACCATACGGCATATCAATTTGAAAACGGCCTGCCAAAAATCCACGAGCACGACAACCTGCCTCCACAGGGTTTTGGAATACTCATTGACGGAAGGCTTGTTTGCCTGTTTACACACGAATGCGATTTAGGCGATGGATGGGAAGACATAAGTGTCCACAACGACACTCAAGAGAAACACATAGAGGCTTTGAAAATGGGCGCAAACATTGTGAGTTACGTCTTTAGCCACTAAAGGCTAAAAACCAATTTTAGGTGTCACCATATCCTCTATCAGGATACCAATGCAACCTTTTGTATTTTCCTCAACATCAAGGCGGTTAGGCGCAGTCAACGTTATCTCGATAGTGTTTGACTTACGGCACGAGAACTCGAGGTTTGCGTTGTAATTGTCCTGTGAATTGTCATAAAAGATTTTTCCTTCCTCGTCGCGTAACACAAACGACACAACGCCGTTATAGAGCGAATCGGAACAAATGGTGATGCGGTAATCCTTGCCTTGATACATCTGCAACTGCACACACTTGCTTTCACCAGGCAGAAACGCATAACTTACAGAGGCATTGTTCACCGAATAAGAGAACTTGCTTTTTTCTGGTTGGCAGTTTTTCCTATGGAAATCAAAACAGTCCTGCGCACTTGCCGAAAGACCGACAGACAACAGCAAAACCGATATGGCAAGGCGAATCATCAGAATCCCTTGACAGGTGTAATCATATGCTCGACAAGAATGCCGATACAACCCATTTCAGTGTCCTTCTTAACGAGCACCAAATCCTCGTTACCCTCCGATTCTGCGAAACGGCTTGTTCCAGGAACTGAAATCTCCACATATAAATCACGTGTCTGTGTCACTGTAAATTCAAATTCAGATGCAAAACCGTCGTCAGAGTTGTCGTAAAGAGGTTCATCTGTTTCAGCATCAATAAGTCGCATAACTATGCCCTCGCCCAAGACCTCATCGTGGCAGAACGACACCCTGTAGTCGCGACCATTATAAATGGTGATTGGAATGCGTGAAGTCTGGCCTTTGACAAACAAGGCACTGCGCGACTCGTCGACAACAACACGATAATAAATGTTCTTGCTAATTGCGCAACTATCCTTGTGGTAACCCCAACATCTGCGCATTGAATAGTCGTTTGTCTGTGACATACCCACAAGTGGACACATAACTATCAGCAACAAAATCACTTTCAACAATTTTTTACTCATCGTGCTAATTTGTGAACGTTATTTTAATAGTACGGGTTGACGGACTAGCCATCCTTCCATCTATAGTGCGCAAAATTATATCTTTTAGGTAAAAAAACTTAAAAATCGACTCTTTATTTGTCAACTGATATTTAACCTCGTCAGATAGGGCGTTTCCGTCGTTTTTCAGGTTGATTTTTTGGTCCAAGGAAAAGGCGCTGACAGTAAAACTCTCAACAACCAGTCCATTTTTGTTGACAAAAACGGTGTCGTTTTCAACCAACTGGTTTCTATTGATAATGAATTTCTCGTCGTCAATCAGCGAACCGCCAACAATAAGCAACGTATCGTTGTCAGTGAATACGCGACTGTTTTGGGCGCACAAAGGCAACGACAGCAGGAAAAAGGCAACAAAAAACGGGAAACGCATAACAAAGCCTAGCCTAACTCGCTCAATTTCTGCAACAATTCCTTGTCGGCAATCTTCAGGTTCTTGCCTTCAATATTTACAATCTTGTCGTTATGCAGTTCCTTCATAATGCGAATGGCGCTTTCCGTTGACATACCGCAAAAATCGGCAACGTCACGGCGGGTCAACTGCATATTGAATTCGTCCGACTCATAAACATTCTTTGACAAATGAAGTATGGCATCGGCGATTCGTCCATTCAACTGTTTCTGCGTAAGGCTGATGACACGTTCCATAGCATCGCCGTTCTCCTTGTTGAGTTGGGCTATCACCCTTTCGGCGAAGTTTGAATTTTCACGAATCAACTGCTTCACAACTTCGGCATTGACCGATATTACGGAAGACTGACCGATGCTGGCCACTGTGAAATTGAATACACCCTTGTTGTACAACGATGAAAGTCCGACAATTTCGCCTGGCTTGACAAAACGCATAATCAAGTTCTCCTCCTTGTATTCCATATATGCCTTCATCAAGCCCTTGTCGACAAAGTAAACATTCGAAGCAAACGCACCTTGTTTGCAAATAGTTTCTGCCTTGTTATAATTCAGGCTTACACAATTACCTTCGACCAATTTCAATTGAGCATCAGTCAACTGGTCGAACCACGGTGAAAAAAGTTCCTTACTAACTTGCATAATTATTATGGCGTATTCTAATATTAGTTTTGTAAAATCACGAATCAAAAACGGCTCGTGAAATTCGCAAAAATTCGCATTGTGAATATACTTATTGTTTTTGACAGTGCCAACAAAAATTATGTAAAAAAAACTTTTTCCCACTTTTCGACGAAAAAAAGACCAATACCTTTATCCAATTACACATCTTTATTATCTTTGTATAATTCACATACAGGTCAAAAGGATATTTTTTATGAGTAACGAAAAACAAACCATCCTGTTAGTTGACGATTCGTCGACCAACAACATATTGTTGCAAGCAGTGCTTGAGCAAAATGGCTATGCCACTGAAGTCGCTTTTTCGGGCAAGGAAGCCCTCAAGATTTTGGGCAAGAAGCAACACATAGATGCAATTCTTTTAGACCTAATGATGCCAGAAATGTCGGGCTACGATGTGCTTGAAGCAGTAAAGGGCAATCCTTCGACTGCAAAGATACCAGTAATGATTGTCAGCGCCGACAGCGAAAAGGAAGACGCTGAAAAGGCATTGAAAATGGGCGCCGATTTCTTCTTTGAAAAGCCTCTCAAGTTAAACGAGGTTGTGGCAAAGGTCAAGGAAATGCTTGCCTAAACTGTTTCCATTTCGCATCAAGATAGATTTTACTCATTATAATGAATTACCTCCAAGCCGAAGGCATTACCAAGTCGTACGGCGATTTGGTGTTGTATAGCAACATCAACTTAAGCGTTGAAAAAGAACAACACGTAGCCATAATTGCAAACAACGGTGCGGGAAAGACATCCCTCCTACGCATTTTGGCAGGTGCCGACACCCCTGACGCAGGAAGCGTCATCATCAGAAACGACCTTACATTGGGCTACCTTGAACAGGAACCCAACCTAAATCCAGAACTCACTGTAATTGAAGAAGTGTTTGAATCGTCGGACTTGACGATGCAGACCGTGAAGGAATACGAAGAGGCCTGCCAAAGCAACGATGCCGAGCGACTGGCAAACGCCACTAACGCAATGGACCACGCCAAGGCCTGGAACTACGAGTCGCGCATAAAGCAAATATTGTCGCAACTAAACATCAACAACTTTGCACAAAAGGTAGGACAATTGTCGGGTGGACAGAAAAAACGCCTGGCGCTTGCAAAAACCCTTATTCACGAGCCTGACATACTGATACTTGACGAGCCGACAAACCATTTGGACCTTAACATGATAGAGTGGCTCGAGACGTTTCTCAACACTTCGAAATGCACGCTGATAATGGTCACTCACGACCGTTATTTCCTTGACAGGGTATGCAACATCATCTACGAGATTGACGACAAGCAGATATTCAAGTATCGTGGGAACTACTCGTATTTCCTTGCAAAGCGCGAAGAACGCATCTACAACCAAAATTCAGAGATAGAAAAGGCCCGCCAACTGTACAAGAAGGAACTCGACTGGATAAACCGTATGCCACAGGCCCGCGGAACCAAGGCCAAATACCGCATCGACGCTTTTGAAGACATTAAGGACACTGCCTTCAAGAGCATCAAGAACGAACAGATGCAGATTGACATAAAAAGCGCCCGTTTAGGCACCAAAATCATTGATATGTTCAGCATATACAAGCGTTTTGGCGAAAAAATACTGCTCGACGACTTCACTTATCAATTCAAGCGTGGCGAGAAAATAGGAATTGTCGGCACCAACGGCATTGGCAAGACCACCCTGCTGAACATCATCACCGGCAACGAGCCTTGCGACAAGGGCAAGATTGAGGTAGGCACAACCATACAAATGGGCTACTACAAGCAGGAAGACGTGTCGTTCAACAAGGACAAGCGCGTTATTGAGGTGATTCAGGAAATTGCGGAAGACATTGCCATTGGCGACGGAAGAAGGCTGTCTCCCACGCAGTTCCTCAACTACTTCCTGTTTCCGCACTCGATGCACTACGCGTACATTGGCAAGTTGAGCGGTGGCGAACGCAAGCGCCTGTACCTTATGACCGTGCTGATGCGTAACCCCAACTTCCTCATACTTGACGAGCCTACAAACGACATCGATGTCAACACTATGCGCGCCCTTGAGGAAG
>CALABN010000070.1 GCA_937885735.1 uncultured Bacteroidota bacterium
ATTGCCCATTTTGTTATTTTTATTTTTCAAACGGTGAATTTAAAGAACTCACCTTTACTGCATCTCAAATTAAAAACGCCAAAATCCGTAGTTTGATTAAAAAGTTTACATTTGCACTCTTTAAAGAGTGAAGAAATCCATACGGCAATGGAATCCAAAAAGATAGTTGTTTTCTATTACACGCAGAGTGGGCAGATACTTGACATTGTCAAGAGTGTCTGTGGCCCGTTGGCAATAGGCAACACCATTGTATATAAGGAGATAGTGCCCGAAAAGCCGTTTATGTTTCCTTGGAATTACAACGATTTCTTCGACATTTTCCCTGAAACCCGACTTGGCATTCCGCCATTCGGCATTAAGCCAATCGACTTGAGCGACGTGCAGGATGCCGACTTGGTGATAATTGGTGGACAATCGTGGTTCTTGTCGCCGTCGTTGCCGTTGCAGTCGTTTTTGGCATCTGACAGCATACGCGCCTACCTTAAGGGCCGTAATGTGGTTTTCGTGAACGGATGCCGAAACATGTGGGTGAACACACTCTTTGGCGTGCGCAAGGCTCTTGCCGACATGGGTGCGCGGTTTGTGGGACACATTGTGTTGCAGGACAGGGCTCACAATCTTGTGGGAATTGTCACCATAGCACGTTGGTTGCTTTATGGCAGGAAGGAGGCTTCAGGCATCTGGCCACATGCCGGCGTGTCTGATGCCGACATTCAGGATGCATCAAGGTTCGGACTTGTCATCGGCAATGCATTGCAGACTGGCGATTTCAGCCATTTGCAATCCGACCTTATGGAGCAGGGTGCAATTTGCTACATACCAAAAATTGTGTATATGGAGACGGTGGCGCACCGCATATTCGGAGTCTGGGCCAGATTCATACGCAAGAAGGGCGAATATGGCAATCCCGCACGCATTGCACGTTGCCGTATGTTCTCGTACTATTTGTTCTTCGTGCTATATGTTGTTTCGCCTATTGTCCTGACAATCTATCATATATTGTATCCTGTGCGTTTGTTCTTCATTAAGCGGAAACGCCAGGACATTTGTTACAAGCTAAAATAAATTTTACCATGAGTAATTCAGCATACATAGTAAAAACGGCACATTTCTTCCCTAACAGTCCAGTCGGCAACGACGATATGGAGAAACACCTGGGAATGATAAATGGACAGCCATCGAGGGCCCGCCGAATCATTCTGCGCAAGAACGGCATCGAGAGCCGATACTACGCCATGGACGACAAGGGCAATGTAACCCACACTAACGTTCAAATGGCTACAAATGCCATAAACGCACTGCTCGAAAAATGTCACCTGACAATTGACGATGTTGATGTGCTGTCATGTGGCACCGCATCGCCTGAACAGCTGATACCATCGCACGGGGTAATGGTACACGGCGCGTTGGGCGGAAAGCGCAACATTGAGGTTGTGTCGTTTGCAGGTTCTTGCTGTGCTGGCATCGATGCCTTGAAATATGCCTACATGTCGGTAATGTCGGGACTGGCCAAAAGGTCGGTGGCAAGCGCTTCGGAGCGTGCATCGGCTTGGCTCAACGCATCGTATTTCCAGAAAGAGTCGGAAGAACTGCTCAATCAGGTCGATTCAAAGCCGATGCTTGCATTTGAGAAGGAGTTTCTGCGCTGGATGCTTTCCGATGCAGGAATGGCGCTAATGGTTGAGGACAAGCCTGCAACTGACGGGCTGTCGCTTAAAATTGAATGGATTGACATAACTTCATACGCCAACGAAATGGAGACTTGCATGTATGCAGGCGCTGAAAAGGAGGAGGATGGCTCGCTCAAGGGTTGGGCAATGTTCCCTGAAGATGAGTGGCTGTCGAAATCCATTTTCGCTGTCAAGCAGGATACACGCATTCTTGGCGAGCATGTGGTGAAACTTGGTGGCCGTTACATGGCTGAACTTGCCAAAAAGCACAATTTCACAGTCGACGACATCGACTGGTTCCTTCCTCATCTTTCGTCTATGTTCTTCAAGGACTTGATACATGAGGAACTGGCAGGACTGGGATTTGACATACCTGAAGATCGCTGGTTCCTGAACCTTCCAAAGGTGGGCAACATTGCATCGGCATCAATGTTTGCCATGCTCGACGGCCTTATGGAGTCTGGCAAACTGAAGAAGGGCCAGAAGGTGCTGGCAATGGTGCCAGAGAGCGCACGCTTCTCATACGGATACTGCATGTTCACTGTTTGCTAGCCTGAAATGAAAGCCGAAGACGTACCACAGGACCTCAAGTATGCAAAAGGTTATGCCGTCCGCGACATAGCCTACGCCGTAGGCGAAGACGGCAAATACACCAGCGTTGTCAGCGACGGCTGGGACGTCAAGACTGACGCCCTCGATTTGGCCTGGGACGAAATCAACGAGAAGTGCGAGGCCATACTCAAACGCATAAATGAAGGCACATCGAGCCCACTCGAATACTACGCCGCAAAAGGAATGATGAGTGTAGGCCTGCTTTCAACATATACTGGCATTTCGCGCTGGAGAATCCGCAGGCATTTCAAGCCTAAAAACTTCAACGCCCTCGACAACGATACTTTGGCCAAATATGCCGATGCCCTGCGCATGACGGTTGAACAGTTAAAGACGATGCCTGAATAATGGAACTAAATTTCGAACATAAGCCTGCTGCGCATTGCGAGAACGGAGTCATTGTGAACATGCTTCGTTACTATGGAATGGAGATATCCGAACCTATGGTCTTTGGACTCTCGTACGGACTGTTCTTTTCGCACATGACATTTGTAAAGATGTCTGGCATGGCGGTTACTTCGTTCCGAACGTTTCCTGGGGTGTTCATTTCACGCATATCCAAAATGTTCGGAATAAAGGTTGACAAACGCCGTTACCTTAACAGGAAAAAGGCCTTGAAGGCTCTTGACAGGCATCTTGCTGACGGAAATCCAGTTGGCTGCGTTGTGGGTATGTACTATCTGCCGTATATGCCAATGGAATACCGTTTCCATTTTAACGGCCACAATATCTGCATAATAGGCAAGGATGACACCACTGGCGAATATATCGTGAGTGATCCAAATGCACTTGAAAAGGTGCGCATAAGCAAGGACGACCTGCTGAAGGTCGGAAACAGCACTTACGTGATGCCCAAGCATGGATTTGCGAAAAAGAGTGAGTTCACGCTTGAAAGCAGGGAAGAGGATCATATGACCTTCCTGCTCAGGGACAGTGAGGAGACCCGCGCCAACTATCCCTTCGCGTTTGAACTGCGTGTAACCTACACCCTCACGCGCAAGGGCTTCACGATGGGCTATTCGGTGAAAAATCCCGCTTCCGACGCCGCGCAGA
>CALABN010000071.1 GCA_937885735.1 uncultured Bacteroidota bacterium
ATAGCCCATTTCGTTATATTTATATTTAAAACGGTGAATTTATAGAACTCACCTTTAATGTCTGCGAAGTTAAGTTATTTTTGCGGGCTGAATGATGAAAAATTTCATCGTTCACGTTTGAAAAGACAATGAGTATGGTAATCCCTTCTGACCTGACAATATCAGATTTCAACTATCCGCTTCCCGATGAGCGGATTGCAAAGTATCCGTTGGCTCAGCGCGATCAGTCTAAACTATTGGTTTACAATAACGGCGACATTTCCGACGATGTGTTTCGGAATCTTGCCAGCCACATCAATTCCAATTCCATAATCGTCACCAACAACACTAAGGTGATTCGTGCGCGAATGGAGTTCTTCAAGGAGTCGGGCGCGCGCATCGAGATATTCTGCCTCGAACCGCACGAGCCTGCCGAGTACAACCTTATGTTTGAGCAGACACGCAGTTGCGTTTGGCTTTGCTATGTCGGTAACAGCAAGAAATGGAAGGACGGACAGTTGACAAAGCAGATTGATTTGGATGGCAAATCCACCATTTTGCGTGTGTCGCGCGTCGGTGCCGACAGGGATGCGCAACTTGTAAGGTTCGAATGGGACAATCAGCAGATAGCGTTTGGCGAGATTATCGATTGGGCAGGGCAGATACCTATTCCGCCATATCTGAACCGCAAGTCGGAGGCTATTGACGATGTCCGCTATCAGACTATATATTCCGAGGAAAAGGGCTCGGTGGCCGCGCCTACGGCGGGCCTGCATTTCACCGAAGCAGTGTTTAAGTCGCTCAAGGCGAAAGGCATCGAGCACTACAATGTCACACTGCACGTGGGAGCGGGAACATTCAAGCCTGTGCAGTCGGCTACCATCGGCGGGCACCCTATGCACATAGAGCATTTCGTGCTGTCGGAAGAGATTTTGCGACCGCTTTTTGAAAATAAGAAACAGATTGTGGCTGTCGGCACAACTACAGTCCGCACGCTTGAAAGTATGTACTGGATAGGAGTAAAGGCCAAACTGGGGCTGGCAAATCCGCTCGAATTGGGGCAGTGGGAGGCTTACAGTTTGCCCGAGGGCGTTTCGGTTGAGGATGCGTTT
>CALABN010000072.1 GCA_937885735.1 uncultured Bacteroidota bacterium
TTGCATTATTTCCTCAATGTAGTCCTTAGGTATGGATTGGGCTTTCCGTACAACATAGTCAATGTCTTTCTGCTCGCCAAGTCTGGCAAGTGCCAGGTGCATGTCCCATTTTAGCTCGGTTGCTGCGTTCCTGTCAGTATTAAGCCTATCCATAATTTGGAATTTTCCCACGCCAAGTTGGGCGGCCATAAGTGCAAGTCCGTTGTAGTATCCCGATTTCCAGTCTTTGAGCTTGTCTTCTATTATATTCTTTGTCTCGTCGTTGATGTCGGTTGCAGAGTAGCTCTTTAGCCGTGAGATGGTATTGGATATTGTGCTGTTGTCTCTGAATAGACCCATGGCGACAACCTTTGCCGATAGCTGTCTGTATATCGCATTGGACGAGTTGATTCCCGCAAGATATGCAATGTTCATTGCTTCATCAGCTATGGCGCTGATACTGTCTGTTGTGTAGGGAACAATTTGGCTTAATACAGATTCGATGCTGACTCCTTGCCATAAATATGCAGGAGTGGCTTTCGTTTTTCCATTGACTCTGATGCTGTCCATATGGCTGCTTATTTGTGCAGAACATAGTATGGGAGCCATTGTGAAAAGCAGTAAGATCGTTTTTGTCACTTTCATAATCAGCTTTTATTAAGAATTGACAAACTTTGGGTTTAAAAGTATCATTCTTTAATGACTTTGTGGGTTACTCCATCAGATGTTGTTATGTAATATACTCCCGCTGGTTGTTCCGACATGTCTATAATGTACGACATGCTGTCCTCTTCCTTTAATATGGCCTTGCCGTTATTGTCAGTAAGAATGTATGAAAATTCTTCTTGAGCACTGACATTTATATAAGTTGTGGTAGGGTTTGGATATATGTTAAGTGAAGCTACTTGTTTATTGTCTACTGACGATTTCAAATATATTGTGTCATATATAATAGTCGTATCATGAACATAAATGTAGAAAGTGTCTACAGTGCTGAATATGGCGGCAAATGTTGTGTCTTTTGTAACATTAACAATTCTAGGATTGTCTCTGTTGCCGTCGCTCCATCTAATGAATCCAAATCCTGTGCCATTGACCCATTGTGTTGCAACAGCCATTAGTGTGGCGTTGGTGCCGTGTTCATACATTCCGCCACCAGTGACATAACCCCAGGAACTGTCGGTAAGAGTGTTGATGTTGTGCAATATGCCAAATCTGGCATTCATCGATACCGTGCTGTCAATGATAATGCTGCGAGGATTGTCGATGTTGCCGTCACTCCAGTTTAAAAATGTGTAATTTGAATCGGCAATAGCTGTCATTGTTATAGTTGTGTTTGCTTCGCAATAGCCTCCATTTTCAGCACCTATAATTGATATTTTACCATTGGAATCGCTAGGAGTTATGTCTATTTTGCACAATTTGTGAAATATGGCAGTAAATGAAGTGTCGCTGGTAACTTTTACTTTTAGTGGGTTTTCGTATAGCGATGAATCTGACCAGTATGAAAAAGCATATCCTTCTTTTGCAATTGCTTTTATTTCTGTCAAGGAGTCGTGTTGAACTATACCGCTTCCATAAGTGGTACCTTCATTCTCGTTGTTTGACTTGACGTCTAAACTGTATTTGTTTATTTCAAATATTGCATCTATTTTGGTGTCTTTTGAAACGGTGAATTTGTTTGGATTGGTTTCTCCATCATCTGACCATTTGGCGAAATGATAGCCCGAGTCTGGTATTGCAGTCAGTTCAAATTGCTTCCCTTCAAAAAAATCCGTTGACCCTAAAATTGTGCCATTTGTTGTGTTTGTCCCTATTTGTATGTCGTATATTTTGTTGAGTGCAGGAAATGATGAATTTCCTATATAAACAAAGGCTTTTTCAAAGTTGCCATTTATTATGTTTACAAATGTTTCAGATTGCATTATTTCGGTTGTCGATTTTGCTCCACCATATGTTCCTGAACCTTGGCAATCATCGACAAAGAATGAATTCTTGCAATATGAATTATTTAAAGAATATCCACAAATGCCGCCTGCATATTTTGTTGTTGTGATGTTGTTGTCATCGTTGTTTGCAGTCGCTGTATTAGTTATTTCGCCAACATTGTAGCATGACTGAATAATGGAATGGTTGTCTTGATATCCACAAATTCCGCCATTATGTTGGAATGCCTTGTTGAAATAGTTCATGTAAGATTCGGTCTGTTTTGATTCGGTGTGAATTGTTGCAGTGTTATAGCAAATGGTTGTCGATGTGCTGTCCGAATAACCGCAGATGCCTCCAGTATATATGTGTGAATCATTTGTGGCGGTGCATATTGATGATGATGTTATTGTGCCTGAATTGTGACAAATGCTTATTTCTGAATTTTTTGCGTACCCACATATTCCACCAATATGTATTTGGTCGTTTATCGTAAAGTTAGAACTTGATTCTCCTTTGACATTTATTGTACAACTGCTGTGACAGTTGTATATGCTAGTATTGTCGGCGTATCCACATATTCCACCAATATACAATTGTGCTGATTGGGTTCGTTCTAGTTGTATACTGCTGTTTGAAATGTTTATGTTTTTTATTGTAGCACTTTCAGCAAAGCCTAATAATCCTGCGAAATCGCCGTATACATATTCGTTGATTAGTTTCATATTGCTGATTGTGTGTCCTTGCCCATCAATTGTTCCTTTGAATGGGTTTGTTGATGTGGCGCCAATGGGATACCATGTGGTGTCGTTTAGGTTTATGTCACAAGTTATTTTGTAGTATGACGTATCGTAACCTAATGTCCCGGCGGTTACCATTTGTGACATTAACATTAGTCACATCATCAACAATAACTTGGACTTTGAAAGTTGTTGTTAAAGGTGTGACAGATGTTGGCAATGAACCACAGTAAGTTACAGTAACAACTTTTTCTCCAGCAGAAGTACTC
>CALABN010000073.1 GCA_937885735.1 uncultured Bacteroidota bacterium
CGCTCATTGGCGACGACTGGCACCGCGTTTACGATTATGCGCTTGCCAACAATTTCCGTTTCCTGAGTTACGGCGACAGTTGCCTGCTTAAAGTGAAATGATAAAGGGATAAGGCAAAAGGGATAAGGCAAAAGGGGTAAGGCAAAAGGGATAAGTCAAAAGTGATAAGTCAAAAGTGATAAGGCCTAAGTCAAACGGCAAAAGTCCAAATTCCAAATTCCAAATCCTAAATTCTACATTCTACATCCTACATTTTTGCAACAAACTCCACCTGAAACATTGCTGGCCACAGTTTGCCAGTCACGTACCAGTTTCCAGTGCTTTTTTGGTATGCGATGCCGTTGAGCACGTCAACACGCTGGGTTAGTCTCGACATATCGAGCAGGTTGCGCATATCTATTATTTTCATCACTTTCCCGCTATTCGGGTCAATAGCGACAATGTTGTCGGTGCAATAAATGTTTGCGTAAATAAGCCCGTTGACATATTCAAGTTCGTTGAGTTGTGTTACAGGACCTTCGTTGTCGTACACTTCAATATAGTGTGTCTCCTGTAGCGTGGCGGTGTCGATGAAATGAATTTTTTCCGAGCCGTCGCTCATAATCAGTGATTTGTCGTCGTTTGTCAATCCCCATCCTTCCGAGGCATAACTGAATTCGTGTAGCCTGTTCAGTGTATTCTTGTTATAGACAAATCCAGTAAAACTCTGCCAGGTAAGTTGGTAAAGTTTGTTGCCCATTATGGTTATCCCTTCGCCGAAATACTTGTTGTCCAGGTCGATGCTGTTTATTACGGATTGCTTGGCGAAGTCAATCTTGTAAACCGAGGAGTGGCCTTCGAGCCCAGTTCCTTCGTATAGCAGGTCGCCGTCGAATTCCAGGCCTTGAGTGTAGTATCTATTATTGTGAGGCAGTTTTTTGACAATCTTGTAAGTCAGGCGTTCAGGCTCAATGTCCGATTTTATGCGTACGCGAGTGCGTCCTTCGGCGCGAGTTCCATTGGCAAGCCACGCTTCAATTTTTATTGTTTCTAGTCCTACTTTTAAATCGCCAGTGGCAATTGTCATCTGGCTGGAGCCATTGCTGAAAGGGAGTTTGCGGTTGCCGATAATGGCGACAGCCGAATCGGGATTCTCTCCGCTGGCTACTGAAAACTGAATGTCGATGTTTTCTCCCGAGGTGTAGTTCTCGCCACCAATAAGGCCAATGTTAAGTTTTGCGGGTTCAGCCGTTTTTTCGGTTTTGGCGCTTTGTGTCGATTGACTTGTGCAACCTGCCATTGCAAGCGATAAGGCTATAATTGTCAGTTTTTTCATCTGTTCCTGTTTTGACCACGCAAGGTGCAAAAAGCCCTTTAAAAATTCAAGGTGAATCCAAAAAATTGTCTATGGATTCACCTTGAATATAAGTTTGTGCAAGACAGTGTGTTACCAACTTGTGGTAATCTTGTTGCTGTAAAAGCGGTAAGCGTTGCTTTCCTTGCTTTTTTCCGACTTGTAGAAGATTGTGCCGTTTATGAACTGGTGCTTTTTCTGCGTGTATGTGGCCTTGTCGAGCGGTTGCTCAATGCCGATGTTGAAATCGTGGTTGCCCTTGCCCGAGAAGCGTTGGTTTATGTTCTCGACGATTATCGGCGATTCTTTGCCGAAGTTCAGCACAACCTTTTCAACCACAAACGGGCTGTCGAATTTCGATACAATCGGGATAAAACATTTGCATCCAGATACTTCCGTACCATTGCCGTTGCCAGCGGTCAGGTTGATGTCGCCATTGACGAATATTTCCACCTTGTCGGCATTCACGTCGAACCAGAAATCCTTTACAGCCCTGCCGAATTGGTTGCGACATTCAACCGTTATCTTGTTGTCGGGGTCGTCGTAACATTCAGAGTAATTGTACGTTACAACCCAGTCGCCATCGGTGGGCTTTATTTCGGTTATTTTGGCGCAGTTCGATTTCACTTTAGGCGTGGCCGAAGTCCTTATTGGGCGTCCGTCGATGCTGAGCGCGAACCTTATCTCGCCTAGACCGTTTCAATTGCGACGTTTTTCATCATTTGCGATATACGAGTCATAGCCACGTTCGACTTGTTTTTGCGTGTGTCCACGTCGATGAACGATTCCGACAGAGCCTTTATTTCGGCGTGAATCTGTGCCAGTTCCTCTATGCTTTCCGCAATGTCTATTTTACCTGTCAGTTCTTCAAGTTGCTGAGACAGTTCGCGGTCGGCACGCTCGTATTCCATAATCAGTTTCTTGAGTTGGAATTCCGTGAACGGGTATTTCACGTGGTAATAGTAGGTTATGCGGTCATTCTCCTTGACTTTGGCCCAGTAGTACTCTTCAATTTGGTTTGCCGAGATGCCTTTGATGAACGGAATGTCGGCGGCGCGGGTCTTTGTGGCCACCTTGTAAGTCTCGCTGATGTTCATCTCTCCCGATTGCGAGTCTTCAGTGAGCGTGTATTCCGATGTCGATGAGATGTTGTCGGCCACCGAACTGATAATGTGCTCCTTGACTTTTATCAGCGCCTTCTCCTGAGCATCTTCCAGCGTTGAACTTGATGCTACTGCAATAATGTAGTCCTTTGCCGTGGAGTTGACCCAGGCAGGTTTCTTCTTAGGTTGCTGTTCAAGCACTTTCGACTTTTGTGCATAAGTTTGGCCCACAAAGCCGAAACTCATCAGCAAAGCCAGTGCTATCAATATCTTTTTCATAATGCAGTATTTTTGAAATTTCTAAAAAAAGAAGTTGCCTGTTTTGTGGGCAACTTCTTATGAATTAAATGGTAATTGCAGATTATTGCAATTTGCTCATTTCCTCTTCGAATTGCTTGCGGAATTTCTCGCGGTCGTACATCACCTCAAGTTTCTTGTCCTTTGAAATGGCGTTTTCAACCTCGTTCAGGATGTCTTCCTTGCTCATTTCCACTGCAACAAAAGCGTCGTAGCCGCCACCTTCAGCCTCGTAGTATTTCTCGCAGGTGACCTTTACGCCAGAAAGTTTTTGGTTTACAACCTCTTTGGTCATGTTTTGGTACGATTGCTCAAATTCGCTTGCGCCAGCCGCATCCATTTCGTTCACGTAGTTCTCTGTAACCGATTTGATTGTAGATGTGATGTTTGACGCCAGAGTCTGCTTTGCGTTAAGCAATGCCTTTTGCTTCGATGTGTTGAGGTTTGCGCTCTTTGCAGTTGCGCTTGCGCGGAAGGTGTCTTTGTCTGACTTGCCTTGGTCTTGGCAAGGAATTGTTATCTCTTCACGTCCTTTAGTTACTGATTGTGTTCCGCCACAACTTGAAAACACTAGTGCGCTGACGGCTATTAAGCCAAAAAATGAAATCTTTTTCATAGTTTCTGATTTTAAAATGTTAAACAAATATCATAAATATTTTTGTCTTATAGATGCAAGTTGCGTTCCTATGGTTGCGTGCAATTTGATTTTTTTCGTTTTTATCAAAAAAAATCAAATTTTGAGCCATTAAATACCTAATGGAATGGTTAAATATGATTTGCCATAGTCGTTATATGTGTGCCAATATGCAGCGACAAAAATCATGTTTTACGGATTTGTGCATATCTGTTTTTTGTATGAATGACAATTACTTATGGTGTATAGTCTTTTTTTGCCGACACAAATAAATTTTTTTGACTTTTTTGAATAACATACTATTACAAAGATTACTTTTGCGGTGTTAAAACCTTAATATTCATTAAGCAATGAAAAAATCTTACTTATTTATGGTTGTTGCCGCTGTTGCAATGACAGTAGCATCATGTGGTCAAAAGCCAAACAAGGCACAGGCAGAGGCAGAAGCTCCTGTTGCCACTGACACAGTAGCAGTTGTTGCCGATTCAGCAGCTTGCGTAGCTGACTCTGCAGCATGCGTTGCCGATTCAGCAGCTTGTGCATCTGATTCTGTTGTTGCAGAATAAGACATCGACACAAAAAGAATCCTAAGGGAAGCCAATGCTTCCCTTTTTTTTGTGCCCATAACCACTATCTGGAATAATTGTCAATTGTCAATTAATTTTTTGTCTTTTCCGTCAGCGAGTTGAATCCCTCGCCAAGAATCTCCTTCGCGTCAATGACGGCCACAAATGCGTTTGGGTCTATCTTGCTGATGTGCTCTTCCAGAATCAGCACTTCGCGCCGGTCCACAATGGTGTAGATGACCTTTTTCGGCGAGCCGTTGAACATTCCTTCGCCGTTCAGGTATGTGCCGCCTCGTCCCATGTCGAAAAGCAGGCGTTCGCGTATCTCGTCGTGCTTGTCTGAAATGATGAGAAGCATCTTTTCGTGCCCGTTGCCCTCAAGAAACATGTCGATTACCTTGCCGGTAATGAATATCACAAGCCAGGAATACAATGGGATTTTCCAGTCGTTGAAGACGATGAGGCCAAGCAACGCAATGCCACTATCAACATAGATAAGTAGTTGTCCGATAGGTAGGTGTGTGTATTTGGCAATAATTGCCGCAATAATGTCCGAGCCACCCGATGTGGCTTTCGACTTGAATACTATCGACAAGCCAAAGCCGATGATTGTAGCGCCGAACACGCTTGCCAGCAACAGGTCGTTGGCAAGCCCAAGCGGGTCGTTCTCGCCAATGAAGGCCGTCAGCACGTCCATAAAAATTGCGGTTGAGAGGAAACCGAGCACAGTCTTGAATCCGAATCTCGGGCCCAGAATCTTTGTGCCGATGATTGTCAATATAGTGTCCAGACAGGCTGATACAAGGCCTATGGGCGTGCCGTCGGGAAAAAGACTGAACAAGCCTTTGGTGGAGTGGTGGATTACAATTGAAATACCGTAAACCCCGCCAGGAACAATCTTGTACGGGTTGATGAAAAGGACGAATCCAAGCGACAGAATGAACGTGCCTATCAATATATATAGGTACGACATAATGTTGCTTCGCAAAGCGCTTTCCTTTTTTACCAACGAATCTACATCCAGTTCCATTTCGCAAATATTATATGGTAAAGGTAATCAAAAGCGTTTAAGTTGTAATTGTTTTGTGGTGGCATCGAATATGTCAGTTGCCTGTCAACCTTGCCCAAGCCGAATGCCGTTTGGCATTGGCGTTTGGTGGTGAGGCGCAGAACTCACGTACTGCCATTTCTTCTGAATGGACATGAATGACATGGCGCATTACTATGCAATGCCTTCATCCGATTCTACTCTGACAAATTGGCCTTTATTTCATTAAACGACATTTTTTTCCCTATATTTGTACATCCAGCTTGCAGTCGCCCTTTGGGCGGGTGGGGCGGACAATTAAGGTGGGTTCTATAAATTGATTTCGAGAGATTTTTGAATTTTTATCGAGT
>CALABN010000074.1 GCA_937885735.1 uncultured Bacteroidota bacterium
AGTCCGTTGGGATTGAGTTTCGTGTCGAAGGTCGCTCCGAAGAATCTTTTGGGACTATGCCAAGGATTATGGCTGGGAGCCACCGCGGTAGGCAACGGATTCTTGTGGATTGGCCCTTATTTGTACAACAAGATTCCTATCTGGCAATGCTGGGGAGTATTCTTCATCGTCTGCTTCCTGTCAATGGCCATAATGTTTGGAATGGTGAAATGGCTTGAGCGCGTTACAAAGTAATTCGTATTGATATTATTGACATTGATTGAGTGGCAAGGATACAAACTGTGTATCTTTGCCTCTCACGTTTTATGGAATGAATTATGTTTATAGCTTATCAGAAAAAGAAAGAAAATATTTGTGAATATTTTCTTTATATGTTTCAGATAGAAGACCTTATACGAGCTTGCAAATTCAGCAAGCCAACCATTGAATCAACGCTTTTGTCCAAATATCCGGCAGAGCCGGCTGTGCAGGCCGAAGTCAGGCAATGGTATTTTGGCCTTGCCGACCAAATGGAGGAGGAGAAACTGCAGGAGCGGGGCCATTTAGTCACACTTACAAACAAGATATTCGAAGTTTACGATTTCCACCTTTATTTGATGAACAACGTCAAGGAAGTGAAGTATCAGGCTGAATTCAACAAGGTTGCGCCAATGATTCAGGAGTTGCGACAGAAGCAGGACGCTACTGACTTGAGCGATTTGCAGTTGGCCCTGAATGCCGTTTACGGATTCATTATCCTGCGAATGAAGGGCAAGCAAGTGTCAAAATCCACAGCCGAGGCCATTTCGGCATTTGTGGAATGGTTCAATGCCTTGTCGGCCAAATTCAGCGATTACGAGACTGGCAAGTTGAAACTCGATTTGTAGACTGGTTGCCTGGTAAGGTTAAAACGCTTCGCTGTTGAGAGTTTAGTCTTTGGCCATTGGCCTATGGACTGCAGACGGTACTCGTAAGTTCCATTATGCATACCAGCCTAAAAAACTATGTCGCCGCTCTGCGGCTTTCGTTTATATGCGATACACCAATCTACCATTATTAGGCTGCTCTGCAGCCATTGTCTATTTTTCATTAGCCGCAGAGCGGCGGAATAATGGTAGAAACATTGACACTTCAAAAATTTAAGCCGCAGAGCGGCGACATAAAGAATAGTGCCTGGTAAGGTTAAAAACGATTCGCTGTTGAGAAGTTTAGAAGTTGAGTCTTTAGCCGTTAGCCTTTGGACTGCAGACGTTACCCTTAATTGTTAATTCTGAATTGTTAACTATGAATTCGTGCCAATTCGTGGTTTCAAAAAAATCTGCGGAAATCCGTCCAATCCGTTGAATCTGCGTTCAATCCCCAATAAATCCTAAATCCTAAATAAATCAAAGGTCTTCAGCCGTATAGCGAACTCCAATTACCAGAATGTCGTCAATCTGCTCAAACTTGTTGCCGCGCCATTCGTCGTGAGCCTTTTTTATTCTGTCTTTCTGCTCTTTCATAGGCAGAGTCTTGATGTCCTCGAGTAATTCCTTGAAGCGTTTTGTCAGGAATTTCTTGCCTTCCTCGCCGCCAAACTGGTCGATTATGCCGTCGGAGAAGATGTAGAATTGGTCGCCAGGGTTGAACGGGTGTTCATGGTTGGTGTAGTTGTTGTTGAACGACGTGCCAATGATGTTGCTTGTCACAGGAATCTTGTCGCCCTTCACTTCAATGAACTCGTTGTTGCAATACAGGTACAGAGGGCGTAGGGCACCAGCATATTCAAGTTGGTGAGTGTCCTTGTCTATTACGACTATGGCAATGTCCATTCCGTCGTTTTGGTCGTTAGTGTCGCTTTTAAGCGAAATCTTGATTTTCCGGTTCAGGTGTTTCAGTATTTCTGACGGTTTGTGCACCCCGTTGTGGATTACTATTGAATTTAGCAGTGAACTGCCAATGATGGAAAGGAAAGCACCAGGAACACCATGTCCTGTGCAGTCG
This sequence comes from uncultured Bacteroidota bacterium, assembly GCA_937885735.1. Next base: position 1,963 of record CALABN010000074.1, read on the forward strand.
ACGCAGGCAATGAAATATTTGTTGTCGATGCGGTGATACCAGTAGAAGTCGCCACTTACAATGTCCTTTGGCAAGAATAGCACGAAACTGTCGTTGAAGTCGCGGAGCAGTTGCTTTGCTTTAGGCATCATAGCCGTCTGGATTCGTTTTGCGTAGCGGATACTGCCGTACAGTTCGTTTTGCTTCGATTCCAGTTCTTCCTTTTGGACAATGGCCAAGTTTCTTTGCTTTTCGGCTTCGGCCTTTTGCTGTTCTATCTTGCTCTCGTACAGTTTCAGTTGGGTTATGTCTGTATCAACGGCTATAATCAGTTTCACCTCGTCGTTTTCCTGAATTGGGGTGAGAGTGGTCTGTACCCATTTCGAGTTGCCTGTCGGGGTGGTGATTTCCGACTCGTATGAAATCACTTCCTTTTCGCGGATACAGGTTGACAGCACGTGCTTCAGGTTCTTGTTGGCGCAAATGTCTATGATGTTGACAGGGTCTGAATTCTTGTAGTTTTCAAGTTCTATGTTGTAGGCCTTACCAAATGCATCGTTGAACCAGTCGAGTTCGCCTTTGGTGTTGAATATGGCTATTGTGTTGTTCGATAGGTTTGTCACTTGCGAAATCTTGCTCAAGTCCTCGTTCTTGATTTGAAGAAGTTCCTTTTGTGCGCGCAGTTCCTCGCGTTGAGCCTGAAGGGCGTCTTTTTGCTGAATCAGTTCCTCGCGTTGTGAACTCAATTCTTCCTTTTGCTGGTTTATCAGTTGAGTCCTTTTGCTGATAGCCTTGTCCATATTTTGGCTCAACTCATAGTATTCCGCCCTTGACGTTATGAACTTGTGTCCGAATTTAAAGAACGACAATGCCGACAACGTCAGTAAGGCTATCTTCACATAGTGTTCGTTTGTATAGACTAGCATGCCGTATTCGCTGTTTATCAGGCTCTTGTAGATGAGTGTCACAAGTATGGTTCCCGATACCACAAAATTCAGCCTGTAGTGTATTGATTTCTTGTCGTTGGTGGTTATGGCGCAGTAGACAAAGTAGCCAACAATTATGGCCGTGTACGTCATTCGGAGCACCATTCTGAATAGGTAGTTGAGGCTCATAAACGAGAGAACCGTTATGGCCAGGCCAGATATTATTGCTATTGATGAAATGTTCAACTTGCCTTTTTGGGGCTTCGGTGGCATACACGCCCTTATGTAGTATGCAAACGCTGTAAGTGTCAGCGGAATGAGCAGTGCGCCAATCTTGATGTTGCCATTCGGCGAATTCGGGACAATGAACTTGTAGATTGTAAGGTCGTACCATAGCAACAAGGCAAAGATGCATGTCATCAGAAGCATGCTGCTTATGTACAGTTTGTCTTTTTCCGATATGTACAGCATCAGTAACATAAGAATGGTCAGAATGGCAATGGCATACACTAGTCCGTTCATCGCCTGTCTTGTCTTGCCGTCGCCAAAGTATTGTTTTCCAGGTGTCAATAAAATTGGAACTGTCACAATATTGTCTTGAGCCGATATTTTGATGCAGAATGTCACCGTTTGCGAAGCACCAATGGTGGCTACGAAATTATAGTCCTTCGACTCGTCCATGCGTTGTCTGAACGGATATTTCAATCCTGTGTTGTAGAACGACGAGTCATACGACGTGAAAAACACAATCTCGTCAATCATTGGGTTGCGTAGCGACAGGAATGAACTGTGGCTTCTCTTTGACGAATTGGTGACTTTGAACAGCAACCAAATGTCGTTTTTTGTAGTGCCGAGTGTGATTATGCTTTTTGGAAGTTGCGTGTAGTTCTTGAAAAAACCGTCCGATGTGGCTTCCTCAAATGTCAGTTTGCCAGTCGGGTCCTCGTAGTAGAACAGGTTCTCGTCGAGTGTGAAATGGTCGTTGTAGGTTGCCTCTGTGATTGTCACGTTTGCTTGACACACATTGGCTATAATCGACAACAGGGCTATTATTGGAAGTATCTTCATTTTTTCAAAATATAACTGCTAAATATAACAATTTATATGGTCCGAAAATGTGATATTCGTCTTATTCTGATATGTTGTTGAACTTGTTTGTTCCTTTGTCCAGGAAATCCACAAAATCGTCGACGTCAAGGTTGTAGCCCATAGGTTCGGTCAGCAGGTTGCCGTCGGGGTCCAGCAGGCAGTAGTATGGTTGGGCGTTTATCTTGAATCTGCTTATCTGCAAATCGGCGTTTTTCTTGCCTATGCTCTTCTTCACTTTTCCGTCGTAGGTCGATGTCGTCCATTCCGATTCGGGTAGTGTTGTCTTGTCGTCCACATAGAGGGCCACAATTACAAAATCGTTTTTCAGTCGTTCAAGCACTTCGCTTTCCGACCATACGCGCGCTTCCATTTCGCGACAGTTTACGCATCCGTGCCCCGTAAAGTCGACAAACACAGGCTTGCCTTGTGCTTTGGCGCATTCAAGTGCCTGCTCGTAGTCAAAGTAGCCTTGCAGTCCGTGTGGCAGGTGAAAAATGTCGCCGTATTTTGGTGAACTGCAAAGAGTTGTGCTGTTGATGCCTTCGTTTGCCGATGTCTTGTCCTGAAGGTTGAAGTCCATAGTGGTTTGCGGTGGCAGATAGCCCGACAAGGCCTTTAGTGGCGCGCCCCACATTCCTGGTATCAGGTAAATCACAAACGAGAATGTGGCAATGCCAAGTATGAGGCGTGTCACGCCGACTGGTTTTTGTTCGTCGCCTTTAATGTGCAGTTTGCCAATCAGGTACAAGCCGAGCAAGGTGAACGTCACAATCCAGATTGCCAGATAAACCTCGCGGTCCAGAATGCCCCAGTGGTATGTCTGGTCGGCCACGCTCAAGAATTTCAGTCCAAGCGCTATTTCTATGAAACCGAGCGTTATTTTCACCGAGTTGAGCCAACTGCCTGATTTTGGCAGTCTTTTCAGCCAGGAAGGGAAGAAGGCCAACAGCGTGAACGGCAGTGCAAATGCGGTTGAGAACGCCAGCATTGTTATTATCGGTTCCCAAATGTCGCCTTGTGTCGATTTTACAATAATGGTCCCCACAATCGGGCCTGTGCACGAGAACGACACCAGCACAAGTGTCAGCGCCATAAACAGGCTTCCAAGGAATCCGCCTTTGTCGGCTTTTGAATCGGCTTTGTTTATTATTGAGTTTGGCAACACTATTTCAAATGCACCCAAAAACGATATTGCGAATATCATAAATATTATGAAAAACAATATGTTAGGTAGCCAATGCGTCGAAAGCCAGTTGAATATGTCTGCCGTGACCGATTGCCCGCCAATAACGTATGTTGCCAGAATGATTATGGCTATTGGTATGGTGTAGAGCGCCACTATCGACAGCCCGAATGTTGTAGCCATTGACCTTGAACGCGACTTGTTGTTTTCGTTTTTCAGGAAGAAGGAAACCGTCATCGGCACCATTGGGAAGACGCAGGGGGTGAGCAGTGCCACAAATCCCCACAGTATTGCTTCAAGAATCACTTTCCATATTGAATTTGAATTGGCTGTGGTTATTGTCACCTTGCTTTCGGTTTCTGAAATGGTGCTGACAGGCTTGCTGTCTGTCTTTATGTCTGATAGTTGCAGACTGAATTCATAGTCGTCCATAACGCACTGTTCGTCGTTGCAGGTCTGAAAGTCGATTTTTCCTGCTATTGCTGGCGCGATGCCAGTAGCCTTCACGGTTTGTGCGAATAGGGCTTCGTTGCTGTAGAAGTGAGTCATTACACCTGCAATCTCGTCTTTCTCAATTGTCACTTCCGACAGTTCGGCTACGGTGTCAACTAACTCAATGTCAGTTGTCTGGCTAAATTCGAACTTTGTCGGGAATGCGTAGTTGCCTTCTGGAAGGTATTGCGAGTAAAGATGCCAACCAGCATCAATGTTGGCCTTGAAATCCACTCTGTACACTGTGTCGTTCAGTTTTTGGCAACTGACATTCCATTTTACAGGCTTCTGCAATTGAGCGCTTGCCGTTATTGAGAGTAGTGCAAATGTTGCAACAAGAATTTTCCTAATCATATTTTTTCTTTGACGTTTTAACTCAACAAACGCCTAAAATTAATGAAAAATAGTGTAGGACAGAGGTGTTTGAGGCCAGAATGTTTACAAACTTTGGCAAGCCAATTCATCGCGGTTCAAATTATGCTGATAAACAATAATCTATACAGTGCCAATGCAAAAAAGCCACAACACGCATTTATGCGGTGTGGCTTTTTTTTATTCTGAATCTGTTTAATCGCAATTTTGAATTGTTGAGAGCATAGTCCCTAGTGCCTGGTGCCTGGAATGTCGAGAGGTTTAGGTGTTTGGAAGTTGAGTTTCTTTGAATTGTTAATTATTAATTGTTAACTGTTAATTGAAAAACAATTTCCTACAGGAAAATCTTCTCGTTGTTTTTGTCCAGGAAAGCGTATTCAAGGAATGTGTGAGAAGATGTAGCCTTGATTTTAAGGTGATGCAGGTATTTCATTTTCCAGCGTAACTTAATAGAGAACAGGCCTTTGTTGATATACGCCGCAATGAATGGGTGAACCACCAGTGTTATGCGTTTGTTCTTGAACGGCTTGAGTCCCCAACGAATGATGTTTTCGAGTTCGTCGATAATCAGGAATGTTGGTGAAACTTCGCCAGAACCGTTGCACGACGGGCATTTTTCCAATGTGCGCACAGTTGTTTCAGGGCGTACACGTTGGCGAGTAATCTGTATCAATCCGAATTTGCTCAAAGGCAGTACGTGGTGTTTTGCACGGTCGTTTTGCATGCATTCTTTCATGTATTCATACAGTTTGTTCTTGTTTTCCGCTGTATGCATGTCAATGAAGTCTATCACAATTATGCCGCCCATGTCGCGCAATCTCAATTGGCGGGCAATTTCTGCCGCGGCAACCATGTTCACGTCTATTGCATTTTCTTCCTGATTGGTGTTGCTTTGCGTGCGGTTGCCCGAGTTTACGTCGATAACGTGCAGTGCTTCAGTGCGTTCTATGACAAGGTATGCGCCTTTTTGCATTGCCACGGTCTTGCCAAATAGCGACTTTATTTGCTTTTCAAGTCCAAAATGCTCGAATATTGGTTGAGCGCCATCGTACAGTTTTACAATCTTTTCGCGGTCAGGAGCAATGTTCTTTATATACTCTTTTGTTTCCTCAAAAAGTTTTGCGTCATTTATGTAGATGCTGTTGAATTCAGGGTTGAACATGTCGCGCAGCATTGCGGTTGTGCGGTCAAGTTCGCCAATCAAGAGTTTTGGAGGCTGGTTCTTGATGTTCTTGAATGCGCTCTGCCATTTTTCAACAAGTTCGCGCAATTCGGCGTCAAGGTCCGACACGCGGCAGTTTTCGGCAACCGTGCGGACAATCACGCCAAAGTTCTTTGGCTTCACGCTTTGAACCATTTGGCGCAGTCTGTCGCGTTCCTCTTGCGACTGGATTTTTTGCGATATCGAAATCTTGTCAGAGAATGGTATCAGCACCAGGTTGCGGCCGGCTATCGATATTTCCGAAGTCAGTCGGGGTCCTTTGGTGGATATGGGTTCCTTTGCTATCTGCACAAGTATGGGCTGACCCTCGCGAAGCACCTGGCTTATCTTGCCGTGCTTGTCAATGTCTTCTTCCATG
>CALABN010000075.1 GCA_937885735.1 uncultured Bacteroidota bacterium
CAAAGGCGTGCTGAAATAAGCGCAGGAATCACTGAACCAGACCCTCTATGACACTGCCAGTAGTGCCGTTAGGGAACGGAATGTCAAGGAAATTGGCAATTGTGGGCGCAATGTCACGCATATCGATAGACTCGCTCAAACGGGCGCGCTTGATACGCCAGCCATACCAAATCAGAGGCACGTGAGTGTCGTAGTTGTAGCCTGAATTTGAATCGCTCACGCCATTGCCCTGCTCTATCCAGCCTGGCTCAAGGCAGACAATCACATCACCCGAACGCTTTGGGTTGAACGAGTTCTGCATCTTGCACATTGTTCCGTCGGTAAAGGTTGTTGATTTCAAGGTAGATGCAGAAATGGCATTTGCCACACCCGAAAACTGAAGCATAAAGTTGCATACGGTCGTTTCGAACTCCGAAAGGCTTATTCCTGCACTTTCTATCAAGTTGTGATTCAAATATATCTGATTATTATGATAGGCAGTCACCCATTTCCCCTTGTCGTACATTGCATTCAGGTAGGTGCCCAAAAGCATAATGGCGCGGTCGGAATTGAACAGCCCGGCAGGAATGTTGTTTGACTGCAACAGCGCGGGATCGTACGATGTGCCGTGGTCTGATGTCAGATATACAAGGACATTGTTTTTGCCAATTGTCTCGTCGACAAACTGCAAGAAATGCTCCAAATCCCTGTCGAGCCTGATGTACAGGTCCTCCAACTCCACCGAATTTGGCCCGCAAGCCTGACTTACATCGGCAGATGCAGTGAAGGCCACGTTCAGGTAGTCGGTATATTCGTCGGCACCAAGTTCCTCGTTGACAATGGCATTGACACAGAAATCCTTTGTAAGGCTGTTGCCGAGCGGGTTCGATTTCAACTTGCTGTACTGCTTGGTCTTTTTCAGGATTCCGCTGATTTTCTTGCCCAGAACATTGTCGTCGGTGAATCCTGCGCTTTTCGACTTCCCTTTTTCCGAGCCTGCACGGTACTTGTCAAGCGACAGCAATGGCAACCAATCCTTTTCAATGTACATATCAGGGAATTTCTTGCCGTTGAACTCATTGACCCACCCAGGAAGCGAATCAGTGTAGTAACTACTTGTGACCCAAAGACCTGAAGCATCGTCGAACCAATAAGCGCAATCACCCATATGGCCCGCTGGCAATATTGCCGACATTGGATTCAGCGACACCGACAGCACCTTCGAACGTCCGTTGTTGAAGAGTTTCATTTCATCGGTGAAGGTGGTTGTGAGAATGTTTCGTGGCGAATAGTTGGCCTTTTCAATGTCGGCGCCAACCGATTTTTCCTTTGCGTCAAAAACGGCGTTCACGTTCTGTTCCTGCAACTGCACATACCAGTCGTCGCTTACAACTCCGTGAACTATAGGCTCACAGCCCGTTGCTATGGTGACGTAGCCTGGTGCCGTCTGCGTAAGCATATAGTTGTAGTTGGCATTTCGGCACAAAGCTCCTTCGCCAATAAGTTTCCGGAACCCGCCATCGCTGAAGTTGTCCCAATAGCGGTAGATATAGTCGTAGCGCATATCTTCAACCACAATGCCGATAATGAGCTGTGGCTTGTCGGAAGGAATTGCCTTGCGTTTTTGTGCCGAAAGTGGCTGACTCGACAACAACAATGTCGCAACCGCGCCTATTATGAATATTTTTGACTTCATATAATATAGTTTACAGCAAATTTATCCATTATAGGCTGTCGCAAACGGCCAAATGCAAAGTGTTATGAATAATGGGGTGTTCACAACAAAAAAAGCCGTTCATATAGAACGGCTTTGTTTTGTATGCTTGAAATAATCACTGCTTCACTATTCGCTCTACCGCGACAACCTCGCCTTTCTGTGTTTGTACCGCCACCAAATACAAACCTGCTGGCAAGCATTGACAATCAACAAATTCGCCAGCAGACACTGTTTCCTGCAATTGTGTTCGGCCTTGCATATCCACTACGGATATTTGGAATGGAACCGTTGACTCGGCCTGGATTGAGAATTTGGCCTGGACTATTGTGGGAACGACAGATATAGCAATTTGCAAAACTCCTTTTATCGATTGTAAGCAAGACACGTTACAATCGCCATAAATCAACTCTTCATTTTGTGCAACACACTTCAATAGATATTGGCGGTCAATATAATTTAATGCCATAGGATATAAAATGCCTTTCGATTCCGAGCCAATGCCTTCTATCCAACGACCACTCAAAAAACAAACTTTTTTTCTATCAACACCATTGATTTTGGTAGTGTCGACATATGTTACAACTTCTTTTCTTGGATATGCATTATGTAGGCTATAGTACATATTAGCTGTATCGCCGACTTGCAAATTAAAGTCATATAATACAATATTTATTGTATCTCTGTTATATAAATAATCATTATCTGGGTCACAATATAGGTATACGCGCCTACTTTCTTCTCTCATACAAATACCAGAGAATCCAGAATCGATGTTTAATTTAGAATATCTAAAACCTTTAATAACCGTATCGCCTTCGAATTTATATTGTACATCCCCCGGACTACATACCGTCCAAACCTTACTTTCATCAACAATTTTTAAATCAGTATTGCTAACCTGTTCAAATTCAAAAAGAACCTGCTGCGCATTCAATGCCATTGGCAACAAAAGCGCCAATAATAATATTGTCTTTTTCATAGTTTAGTATTTTACGGTTTCCAAAACGGCTCCAGACTGAACTTCGACACCTTTATCCAACAACACTTCCGACTCTGCGTCAAGTATCAACGTGCAACCTGACTTTACAACAACGTTGCCTGAAGTTATTTTAGGCGACACAGAATTACCTACATAAATATTCTTGCCTGAAATATAAGAATTACTTGAATATGTTTTATTTTGAATATAAACATCGTTTAAATAAACAGAAATAGTTCCCCTACCAGTATATGGAATTGCACTGACAGTTGTATAATAAGTTCCAACCCCACTTATATTAGAAGTGACACCCATTTTTGCTCCATTGCGGAACCTAATGGCACTCAACTCATCGTTCAATTTTATAGTAGCGCCTTTTTCTATGCACAAATAGCCGCCTGGTTCCACCAACACAAAGCCCTTGCCCTTTACATTTAAAGTAGCAGAAGACTTAACAAGCAAGGTGCATCCTTTTTTTACGACAATGGAAGCATCAGAAAGAGTCATGGTACTATTTTTTTCAATGACAAAGGAACTTTCATTTTCAAGTATTATGGATGCTTCTGAATTCAATGTCATATTTGTGTTTTCTGAAGTTGAAACTATTGTTGGATTAACAAATTGGCCGTTGAGTTTTGTTGTTCGGTTAGGTGTTCCACTTTTATCAACATCAATTATTTTACCAGCATTGACAGTTATTGATTCTGGCGGCAAAATAATATCGCCACACATTCTTACGTCGTTTTCAAAGACATAATCATCAAATTTTATCTGAACTGTCAAATCCCCATTTGCATTTTTTTGTAAAACTTTAATTGAAATGCCATTCAACCGAATCCTTTCCAACTTTTGATTATCATTATCGAATTTTTGCAAATTTACAATTGCGGGGTTTGTTGATATTCCTATTTTGTCTCCAACTTGGAAACCCGCATTTGGGGCAAAATTACCATATACGAACTGGTCGTCAACCCATATCATTTCATCCTGTTCTTTAGGCCCACCATTATAATCAGTAGTATAATCAATTTCACCATCACCGTTCTTATCCGACAAGTAATTAGACGCTGTACTATACCCTGAATATGGATTGTCCTTATTCTTCTTAAATTTGCCCAATGTATTATCGCACCACTCTGGACGTTTCTCATAATATCCTTGCAACAACATGTCATAATTTCCATCACGATTCACAAGTCTCATTTTATTTTTCCCATTTTCAATCAGATTATCATCACATTCCGTGCCAAGATTCTCCACATATATCATCAATCCAGTTGGTGGGGTTGGCATTTTCCAATTACATAACATTTCACCATAATCCCATCTTTTTTCGTAAACGGTTTTTCCTTGGTGATTTTCAAGCCAAACATATTGATTATCCACATAAGGCATCTTTATTCTAATTGCATCACCTGTAGTATAATAATCTCTGATTGTATATGTGCCATTTTGGCTTTTGTCTTTCAAATCATGTTTAATATTTATCCACCCTAAATACCAACGTTCCCATGCATTTGCTCCAGCATAGATTTCATTGCTTATCTGTGGCATCATTCCCCACAACTTACTTGTCATTAAATATTCACCTAAAACATTATTACATCCACCATAATGTGGTGCACTATATAATTGATGACCAATCTCATGTATATACGTTTTTACATTTGGCTTAATCCCTAAACATGCAACCATACCGTGCCTTATATAATAAGAACCAACCTTCTTATTTACGATTTTCTCTGAAGTATAACCGCCCCCACTACCTTGCCATTTTTTCATGTTTTGAGGGATGATGTCTGCAGACCAACTTTTTTCTTTTGAGTATCTGAAATTAAACGCAACATAATCTACGACATTGTCAGGTTGTTCATCAACAGAATTATCAAATAAATAATCCGGACAGTTTTTTCGTTTGTCGCAAGTTGCCAACTTTTTATCTAGTTCATCCTTGGTATATTTTTTATTCAATTCATCACACGCGAGTTCAACTAAACGATCCCATTGTCTGTCATCATCGAAGTCACTTGTTTGGGGATCAATTTCCACAGTCAAATAATCTGCATACAATTTAAATCTGTCTTTTTCAGGCAAATGTTTAGTCATATCATAATAATACCGCGAAAGACTTTTATTATAAGCAGGAATATTATTAAAATCATTTGGACTTTTAAAAACAAAATCATTTCCTTTAATCCAATTTGGATATGCTTGTTTTTTAGGCCAATAACCTTCAATATCGTCTGGTCCATTGTGGTTTTTAAATTTCACAAAGACAATAAGAATTTTTAGTTCACCTTTGGGAGTAAATACACCACCGTATTCAGAATGTTTATTATTTGAATTGGGTGAAGCAGCATACAATTTTGTCTTAGTCATATTTGCCTCATCCATAATATAGTCATTATAGTTATCCGGCCTCACCTGTGCACCAACTTGAGCCAAGGCACAAACCAATAGGCACAATATTCCACCTATCTTTATTAGAACAGATTTCATAACCTATTCCTCCGTAATTATCATTCGTTTAGAATCAGCCTCTTGCCCGTCAACTGCAAGTGTGTAGATGTACATTCCTGATTGCAGCTCGCTGGCTGAGATTTCTATGCTGCCGTTGCCCATTTGCCTGATTTGCTTGGTAAGCAACATATTGCCTTGAAGCGAAAATACGTATAAAACCGCATTGCCGGCATTCTCTGGCACATAATATTTTATCTCGGTGATGTTTGAGAATGGGTTTGGGGTGTTTTGGAACAAATAGGCTTCACTTGCATCGGCAATTTCTTGCATATCGCTTGTTTCATCTACAGACAATGGCTTTACCGACTTTTTCTGTGCCTTGCGTGGGTCTTTTTCATCTTTTGGCTCCTTTGGGTCTTTTGGCTGTACTGGTTTTTCTTTCACCTTGCCATTTTCCAATTCACTAATCCTGAGGTTTTGTTCGTCAATAATGGATTGTTGTTCCTTCAATGCCTCAATGATGACTGGAATAAGGCCAATATAATCGACATACAAGTAACCTGCCGAATCTTCCACCACGAGATTAGGGAAAACCTGCTGAACTTCCTGTGCAATAAGGCCTAAGTGGTTTTTGTCGGCGGCTGCATAAATTTCCTCATATTTCTTGTCTGCCTCCATTGAAGCACGTTCTTTATCTGTCAAGCCTTCTGTTTGTTCCGTAATTTCTAACGTTTCTTCCAACTCAGTTGCTTCCGTTTCTTCAACTACAGTTGTTTCTTCCTTTTTACCAGGCTTTGGTGCCATTTTTGCTGTCTTTCTTATGGTTGGTTGCTGAGCAACAGAGGTTTCTTCCTTGTCAGAAAAATTGTAATCGAAGCTGACACCGTTCAGCTGTTGCAAAGATGACAATGCATTGTCTATTGTTTGTATGTTTTTCTTGAAACGCTTGTCGGAAGCTACAAGGGCACCCTTATTGGTATATAAAGGGACATTCATTCTGAACGCACCTTCACTTCTATTGAAATAGGCCACCACATAACTTGCAGTATTGACAACCGACGAAGCGCTTTGTACCGGACTACCAGTACAAGTAATGTACAAACCATCCTTACCATGTAGCCATAATTTATCGGTATCAGTTGTGCCAAATTCACCAACAAATACATTCCAACCAGAATAGGCATGTCTTCCAAAATCGCCAAATGCCAATTTGGCACCAGCGCCAATTGAACCTGTACCAAAAATAGTGGTACTTAAGACATTGTTCAAGTCATGGTTTGACAGTGACGCGTCGCTTGAATTTTTACCAATAATAACCTTGCCGTTTGTATTTACTTTTACTTGCGCAAAAGCACTCATAGAACAGCACAACAATAATACCGTTGCAATCAATTCACTTTTTTTCATATTTTTTTTGATTTTTAGTTGTTAAAAACGTTTCAAAAAAAAAACAAAAAAAACAAACGAACAAAATTATTTTGCAAGAAAATGTAAATATTTATTTTTCAACAACCTGCGACCATTCAGTCGTTTGCGATAAAAACAATAAAACCGAAACATTCGGTCTCATATTTTATCTGATGGTATTAATATTGTTTTATCCATTACTCGCTGTCTGCATCAAAATCTGCCTTGTTTGTCATTTACCAATTTATGCACATAGTGATACGTTTTTCAACAACAAAAAAGCCGTTCTGGATTGAACGGCTTTTTTATGTTGATGATAAAAATCCTACAATGCGTTTACTCTGATACGGGCAAGAAGTCTTTGGCCTTGAGCCGACAACACCTGATGAATTTTCATCTTGTCGTTTGTAGATGCATTTGGGCAAAGTTTGTCAATCAAGTCATTAACATCATCATAACGCTTGCCGTTATAAGAATAATAAACCTCCTCTGTCTCCTCATCGCTACAAACCTGTGCCTTTGAAAGGTCGCAAGATTCTACTTCATCTGCCTTTTCGCAATCACCACCCAACAAATCCTCATCGCAAGAAGTAAGGCCAAAAGCAACAAACAATGCTACTGGCAACAATAGTCTTTTCATTTTCATAAAATTTAAATATTAGTTAAACAATCATTTAATTCTGTTAAGTTCGTATTCAACGATACGGCAAAACTGCTCGATTTTTCGGTGTCCGCGATACAAATGGTCACCAATTACAAATATAGGAGTTCCTTTTGAACCTAACCTATCAAACAGCGCATTATTTTGTTTTATGTATGCAAAATCACTGGAAACCAAGCATTCAGCAAGTTCCGGATTACCGTTCATAATATCGTCGATTAGTTGACGGAAATCGTCAGTGTAAACCGCAGTGGGTTCAGTAAGCAACAACTCGTTTATGTCATCGAAATTGCCGTTCTGGTTCATACACACGGCCAATTGCAGGGCCGAAAGCATATCAGGGTCTTCAGCAATCTCAATCGGCTTGATGACAAAGCGCACAAGCCCCGAATCAACATAACGCTGAATAATGTACGGCAAATCGAGCATCAGAAAATTACGGCAGTGACGGCAACCGTAGGTCGAGAACATATAAATGGTCAGTTGCGCGGTGTCGGAACCGTAGCAAATGTCCTGATAGTCGTCAGGAATATCAACATTGACAGTGCGGAAGCGCAGTTCGCGCTGTTTGTGGGTGCCAAGCCAATAACCAGCGCCAGCCAACAGGCACAGCAACGCAACAACCGCAACTATCCTGACTTTTCTCTTCACAATCAATTGAATGTCACGCCAGTATTATACTTAACCAAACGTGGGCTGAACCCAAGTTCGAGTTGTTTTTGCTGAACCTTGATTTTGGTACGCATCTTCTTCTTGCGGTTGGTATTGTCGAACCAATACTTTGATTCACCGTCGATATCGTAAGCCAGCAAGTTGATAGACTTCAAATTGTCCTCATCGGCAAGATTATCCTTCATCTGCTTCTGCTTCTTCATCACGCTCTTTGAATTGCCAAGCATAATCTCGCCAGGGAAAATCTTTATGTGATACTCAAAGTCGTCGTTGGCCAAGCCCTGCATGGCAAATGCCGAAATGTTCATCGCCGATGTCTTTACGTCGGTCTGTGGCAGGAACAGCGAGCCATTGCGGACAAAAATGCTCGTCGTCAGCGTATCGAACTGTATGTTGTTCAATTCGCGCATATTGACGTACTTGTCAAGTTGTTTCAGAACTTCCAAATCTACAATTGCGCCATTTTCAAGTTTGATGTTTCCTAGCAGTTTAATCTTGTCCATAGGAATGCTGTCGCCCATATTCAGCACTTCGGCATAGCCGTCAAGGTCGGCGGAAAGTTGACCACTCAAATTGTCCGAGGTAATGTCGGTTTGGTCGAAATTGTCAAAATCGACAAGCAACTTGTTCAAATCCATTTGGTTGAGATTTGCGCGGAACGACACAAGCATCTGCTCTGCCGACCTGAACTTGACGCGTGCCGAGGCCTTCAATCCTCCACCGAACGCACCGAGTTTGAAATCCTCAATTACCACAACCGTATCGTTGACGTTGAATTTAGCCGACACATTGTCGATAGATGCCTTTTCGTACTGCAAATGGCCGAGTTTGAACATTCCCTTAACCTCAACTGGATATCCCAAATCCAAGAAACTGTAAGTGGCATTGCTGTCCACTACGGCAACCGTTTCAGGCACCGAATCGACCTCGACAGGTTCAGCGACAGCCAATGCAGAGTCAACCTGCGTAGTGTCGGCAGGGAACATTTGGTCAACCCAAGCGTAGTCAAACTCGTCAAGGCTGACTTTTGCCAAAACGCCAAGTTTGTTGTCGGTCTGCTCAAGCACGAAAATCTTAAGGGCATTGTCCACAATGGTGGAATCGATATGCAGTTTAAGTCCTTGCCATTCAACGCCAAAACCGTCAACCTTCAGCGAGTCGTTTGCAAGGCTGATATTGCCCGCCAAGTTGCTGAAATTGATGAACGGGTCGTACATATCGGCAGTTATATCCTTAAGGTTCAATGCAATATCGGTATTATTTATGACTATATCGTAAATCTGCGACTCAATGGAATCGAGGTTGACGGTTCCGTGCGACTTGACATTCAGACCAATGCCACCCTTTATTGAATGTGCAAGGCTGTCGGGAAAGAACTGCCTGAAATTGTCAATATTGACGTCAAGTCCAAGTTGCGCCTCGTAAGTCGGCATATCAAGATTCTTGACTTTGGCATTCAAGTCAACCTTGCTGTCGGCAATCTCAACGTGAAATTTGTCAATATCGACAGCCGTCTTGCTCAAGTCGAAAATGTCACCCTTTACAGTAAGGCTGGTGCCGAAATTCTTCAGGCTCAAGCCAAAATCAGGCAGACTCACGTTGGTACGGTCAATCTTAACCTTGTAATTGTTGTAGGCAAGATTGAAATTGAGCGTGTCAATGTCAATCACACTGTCCATTGTGATATTGAACCTGTTGAGTTTCAGTTGTGCCGAAGTGTTGCGCAAAGCCTTGTCGATGAACGCATTGTTGACATCGCCAGTATAGACGCCTTTGGTTGAAACGCTCAAATCGACCGAACCGCCAATCTTGCTTATGCCAAGGTCGGCAGGAATGAACGGTGCAACTTCCGACGTTGCCACGTGGAATTTGGCGTTCACGTTGTAATGAGGCAGATTGAGATTGCCCGCAGTCAGGCTGATTGTTCCAGAACTTTTTGCCGTTTCAAAATGCAGGTTCTTAAGATTCACTGCGATAGACTCGTCAGAACCCAAATCGCCTGTGGTGACGTCAACATCAAGGTCAATATTCTTGACTTGCGGATATCCAGCCATTTCAACCAAACCCTTGCTGAATCCCAGATTTGCGTCAACGTGCGGATAACGGGTTGTGTCAGCCACGTCGCCCTTGACATCGGCGCTGAAGCGCAACCTGCCTTCAACCTTGTTGATGCCGAACTCGTCGAGCATTCCGTCAGGTGCAAATTTGACCACATCGGCAACATCAATCTTGTCACAAGCCAAATGCACATCAGTGTACAAGCCGTCAGACAGTTTTGCCGTTCCAGTGACATCGAAAACAATGTCGTCGAGGGCAAGAGTCACCTTATTTACAGATATGTCATCGCCTACGTAATCGACATCGAGCTTGAGTTCGGCCATATTCAGCATATATGCGTTGGTAGAGTCGAAATCGACATTGGTAACCTGAATGCTACCCTTCACTTGCGCACGTATCAAACTGTCGGACAAAGCGCCTTTGGCTGTTATTTGCGGAATGTATGCCTTTGCGCGCGCGCCAAGTTGACGGTCGCTGTAGTAGCAGGTTATATCACTGATAGTCAGTTTTTCAAGGTCGATGCTGATAGATGTTCCAGTTGTATCGACACCTTCGTCCACCAGTTCCTCCTTCACGAGCGAGTCCTGAACGCCACCCATAAGAAAATCGAAGCAGGTGGAACCCGTGCTGTCGACAAGGTATTTCAGCGTAGCGCCCTTGAATTCAACCTCCTTTATCTCAATGATGCCATTCATAAGAGGTTCGCTCATAAGCGAAATGTAGATTTTATCAACCTTGACAAGCGAATCGTTGTGGACAGTGTCGCGGGTTGTGGAACCAAGATAGACATCGTCGAGTTCGAGAGTGGCGTAAGGGAACGCACGTATAAACGACAACGACGTCTGTCCAATGTTGACTGGCGCCTCAATTATCTTTCCAACCGACGGCAACGCCAACTTGACAACCTTGTCGTTTGCAAATTCGGCAATCAGCACCAAGGCAATGACCAACACAAGCACTATGGACAATATCCAAGCGAACACCTTGAGCAAGACTTTCCACACGGAAGTCTTTTTGATTTTTTCTGTCATTTCACAAATTCTTATAGAGTAAAACACAAATATAGACAAATTTAGGAATGCAACATCTTTATGAGGAATAAATGGCAAACGTGTATAAACAAAAAAAGAGGCCCGTCAGAGCCTCTTTTTTCACTTATGGTGAGATTGAAATTACATCATTCCGCCCATACCACCGCCTGCCATTGGGTTAGCGGCTGGTGTCTCAGTCTTTTCCTCAACCAACACACATTCTGTTGTCAAGAACATACCTGCGATTGAAGCGGCGTTTTCAAGTGCGACACGAGCCACTTTGGTTGGGTCGATGACACCACCAGCAACCATTTTCTCGTACTTGTCGGTACGGGCATTGTAGCCGAAGTCGTCCTTGCCTTCCTTAACCTTGTTTACAACAACCGAGCCTTCACCGCCAGCATTCTTGACAATTTGGCGCAAAGGTTCCTCAATGGCACGCTTGATAATGTTGATGCCAAGAGTCTGGTCCTCGTTGTCACCCTTCAAATTCTTGAGAGCGCCAAGACTACGGATATATGCAACGCCACCACCAGGAACGATGCCTTCCTCAACAGCCGCACGGGTTGAGCACAAAGCATCATCAACACGGTCTTTCTTTTCCTTCATCTCAACTTCAGATGCAGCACCAACATAAAGCACTGCAACGCCACCAGCCAATTTGGCCAGACGTTCGTGAAGTTTTTCCTTATCATAGTCAGAAGTGGTCTTCTCAATTTGAGCACGGATTTGCTCAACACGGGCGGCAATGAGTTCCTTTTCGCCACAGCCATTGACAATGGTAGTGTTTTCCTTGCTGATAGTTATCTTGTCGCAACGACCGAGCATATCCATTGTTGCGTCTTCAAGTTTCATGCCCTTCTCTTCAGAAATGACGATACCGCCAGTCAGAGTGGCAATGTCTTCAAGCATTTCTTTTCTGCGGTCGCCGAAACCTGGAGCCTTAACGGCACAAATCTTCAAACCACCACGCAGACGATTGACAACAAGAGTGGTCAACGCCTCTGAATCAACGTCCTCTGCAATGACGAGCAATGGGCGGCCTGTCTGTGCAGCTGGTTCGAGAATAGGGAGGAAGTCCTTAAGGTTGCTGATTTTCTTGTCGTAGAGAAGGATATAAGGGTTCTCCATCACGCACTGCATCTTCTCTGCATCTGTTACGAAATAGCCTGAAAGATAGCCACGGTCGAACTGCATTCCTTCGACAACGCCAATATGAGTGTCGCGGCTCTTGCTTTCTTCGATGGTGATTACACCGTCCTTGCTCACCTTGCGCATAGCATCGGCAAGGAGTTTTCCTATTTCTGCATCGTTGTTAGCACTTACAGTTGCAACCTGTTCAATCTTGTCGTAGTTGTCGTTTACCTGCTCAGCATTGTCCTTGATATAAGCCACAACAGCAGCCACGCCCTTATCGATACCACGCTTGAGGTCCATCGGATTGGCTCCGGCAGTGACGTTCTTCAGTCCGACATTGATAATGCTCTGTGCAAGTATGGTTGCAGTTGTAGTGCCATCACCTGCATCGTCGCCTGTCTTGCTTGCTACGCTCTTGAGAAGCTGTGCACCTGTGTTCTGGAACTTATCCTCAAGGTCTATCTCCTTGGCTACAGTAACGCCGTCCTTTGTTATCTGAGGAGCGCCGAACTTTTTCTCTATAATCACGTTTCTGCCTTTAGGGCCGAGGGTTACTTTTACTGCATCTGCCAACTGGTCAACGCCCTGCTTCAGCATGTCGCGGGCATCGATATTGAATTTGATTTCTTTTGCCATAACTATTTTTTATTTATTGATTGATTATTTTTTTTCGAGAATTCGAAATTTCGGGATTTCGAGAACTCGGGATTACGATTTATCGAGGGGGGAATGCTCCTTATGCAATTACTGCCAATACGTCGCTTTGGCGCATGATGAGGTATTTCTCGCCTTCGAATTCAAGTTCTGTGCCTGCATACTTGCCATAAAGAACAGTATCGCCAGCCTTGAGTTCCATAACTTCGTCCTTTGTTCCCTTGCCTGCTGCAACGATTTCGCCGCGCAATGGTTTCTCCTTTGCTGTATCAGGAATGATGATACCGCCGATCTTCTCTTCTGCAGTTGCTGGTTTTACCAGTACTCTGTCTGCTAATGGTTGAATGTTCATAATTTCTTTTTTTTATTTTTAAGTTGTTAATAAAATCGTTTGCAATTTCGTAGTCAAACAAACTTTGTGCCAAAAATTGTTTTATTTGAGTAGGATTGTTCAAATTATTGGTATCTGCTAAATCATAGTCAGAAAGGTTCACCCATATAGTTATCTATGCAATCATAATAGAAAAAAATGAAGGAGCCCCCCTCACTCCCCCAAAACAGCCCCCTCCAACTCCCCCAGGGGGGAGAGAATGGAAACCTATCATCCCCCCTTGGGGGGACAGAGGGGGGCTGGAGGGGGCTTCATTTTTTATGGCCAAAGGCCACATTTTTTACCGTAAGGTATTTTTTCATTTCATT
>CALABN010000076.1 GCA_937885735.1 uncultured Bacteroidota bacterium
TTATTCTACTCATAATATGCTGTCAGTTCTTATTCCAGGCTATAGGATGGCTAAGGAACAAGACTGGGATGAATTATTGGCTTACTATGGTATAAAGATGCCACAAGAATCAATGGGAAGAGAAACAGAAAAGTTGCTGGTAAAGGACACAAGTCTGCAAAAGTATTTTACAACAGAAGGAAATTGGGACTATCTGTTGTCAGAGTTCGGATGGAAAGATGATGATGGGAATGATTTGCATATAGAATCAGGTGTTTTTAATGCTTTGCCTACTGGGATTATACTTGACGATTGGTCCGTAAGCGGAGAATACGAATTTGCAACATTTAATTATGGTAGTGGGTCAAGAGTACTAATTTCAAATCATTACAAAGGCGTAGCTCATCTTTATGTAGGGGGAGCACCTGTTCGTTATGTAAAAATCAATGATTAGACTATGAAAGCCTATTTCCTTTTGCCCATTTTAGCATTATCAACATATTTTGCTCAATCGCAGAATAATGTTGTTGATACTGGGTGTATCGCAATCAAACAAACATTTTATGGCATTGGTGAAGGCAAATATGAACCAATACTAAAAAAGAGTGTTGTAACTTTAAATGGAAAGAAAGGAAATGAAAAAAATGAAGTTGTATTAACCTTGACTAAAGATGAATGTTTGAATACTAATATTGTAGCTGTTGTAAGAAGAAATGAATCAGATGATTACGTATTGTATAATGGAGATGTTGAAGTGACAGATGCCATAAATGTCAAATCCACAATCGACAATATGGCAAATGACGATAACCAGACATTTGAATTCAAAATTGAATCTCTAATTCCAGGAACAAAAACAACAATTACCAAATCGGCATCCGACCCATATCATAACTTGTTTAATGATGTTCTTAGTGGCGGAAAGCGAAATTCATTTTTTTGCCCAAATAATTTTTCTTGAAACCACATTTGATTTACTATATTTGCAGACTTTAAAAAGTACAATTCGAAATCGTTAAAAATTTTATAGTTATGAGTAAAGTTACAGTTGTAGGAGCAGGAAACGTAGGCGCAACATGCGCTAATGTTCTTGCATTCAATGAAGTGGCCGACGAGGTTGTAATGCTCGACATCAAGGAGGGCGTTTCAGAAGGCAAGGCAATGGATATGATGCAGACAGCACAATTGCTGGGTTTCGACACTCGCTTGGTTGGTTGCACCAATGATTATGCCAAGACAGCAAATTCTGACGTTTGCGTTATCACTTCTGGTATTCCACGTAAGCCAGGCATGACTCGTGAAGAGCTTCTTGGCGTTAATGCCGGTATTGTAAAGGGTGTTGCCGAGAATCTTTTGAAGTATTCTCCAAATGCAATTATCGTTTGCATTTCAAACCCAATGGACACAATGACATACCTAGCACTTAAGGCTCTTGGCTTGCCAAAGAATCGTGTAATCGGTATGGGTGGCGCTTTGGATAGCTCACGTTTCAAATATTTCCTGTCACAGGCTTTGAACTGCAATGCTAATGAAGTTGAAGGCTTTGTAATTGGCGGTCACGGTGATACAACAATGATTCCTATGGCTCGCTTTGCTACATACAAAGGCATGCCTGTTACAAATTTCTTGAGTGCTGAAAAACTTGACGAGGTAGTAAAATCTACAATGGTTGGCGGTGCAACTCTTACTGGTTTGCTTGGCACATCTGCATGGTATGCACCAGGTGCAGCTGGAGCATCAGTTGTAGAGGCTATTATTCACGACCAGAAGAAGATGATTCCTTGCTCTGTATTGCTTGAAGGCGAATACGGCGAATCAGACCTTTGCATCGGCGTTCCTGTCATCCTTGGCAAGAACGGTATTGAGAAGATTGTTGAACTTGACCTTAACGCTGACGAAAAGGCTAAGTTTGCAGCAAGCGCAGCTTCAGTACGTGGCAATGTTGCAACTCTTAAGGAATTGAAACTTGTTTAATCAATTTCATTGATAAATGAAAAGGCATCCTTCGGGATGCCTTTTTTTGTGTTATTGCCACCTTTTCGAAGGTGTGCCGTGATATGCGGAAGAGTTTCGGTATCTATCTAAAAATCATTTCTAAAACATTGTGACTAAGAGTTTAGTCGCTATAATCAATGTCGAAATTCAATTCAACGGTGTAACCGTCGTACTTGCTTGCAATTGCATTTACAATGTCGTTGTAAAGCGATTGTTTGTCGGAGACCTTGAAATCGACCACAGCATCCAGTGATATTATTTTCGTTTCAGTGTCGATAAAGATTCCGTGTGCTTGCAGAATTCCGTCAAACGATGCGGCAATGATTTTAATGTCGTTTTGCATCTTGCCTAAATCATCGTTTTGCTTGTCAACAGCGTAAATTCCTATAGTCAGAAAAACTCCGTAATTTTGGGCTATCTGGCGTTGAATACGTTTTGTCAGCAGGTGTATGTCGCGTGCCGAAAGTGAATCGTCAATCTCAATGTGGACAGAGCCAACCGCACGGTCGGGACCATAGTTGTGAAGTACAAGGTCGTACGCGCCTATAACCCCGTCGAATTTGCGAATGTCGGACTTGATGCCAATGGTTGTCTCGCTGCTTGTACGTGCACCCAATATTTGGCTTAAAGGTTGCATGAACAGTTCCACGCCAGCCTTGATGATAAATGCCGAAATGATTGCGCCAATGTAGCCGTCGATAGCAATGTCCCAAACGAGCGACACTATGGCGCATACAAGTGTCGATGCAGATATTATGGCGTCGAACGATGCGTCGGCTCCCGATGCTATGAGTGCATCTGAACTGAATTTCTCGCCTTGACGCTTGACGTATCTTCCTAAAATTATTTTGGTTACTATGGCAACTGCAATTATAATGATGGTGACAATTGAAAAATCGGTGGCTTCTGGCGAGGCTATCTTCTTTATTGATTCAATCATTGATGCCACGCCAGCCGAGAATACAAGTCCTGCAATCAGAATTGCGCTGAAATATTCAATGCGGCCATAGCCAAATGGGTGTTCCTTGTTGGGCTTGCGGTGGGCAAGTTTGATGCCTATGATTGTGATGGCCGATGATAGTGCGTCGCTCAGGTTGTTGACTGCGTCGAGGATTACGGCAATGGAATTTGCCAACATTCCGACAAAAGCCTTGAATGCGGCCAAAAAGATGTTAGTGACAATGCCTACTATGCTTGTCTTTGTAATTTGCTTTTCGCGCGAAGTGACTTTCCCCATATCTAAATGTTTGTTTTTCAAAATACAAAATTACATACGCTTTGGATTGATTTTTCAAAATTCACAAAAAAACAAGGGCATGGATTCGTAAAATCCATGCCCTTGAAAAGCCTATCAAAAAAATTATTTTCTGTTTATTGGTGTGATTGTCAGTTTAAACTGGTAGTCGGCACGGGGCAACATATATTTTGCAATAGGTGCGGCACCCCACGAGTTGATGCATCCAAGGCCAATTTGTGCGCCATCAACGCATACGGCAGTCAGGTTGTCGTATTCCAAATCGGTGGAGTGATGTTGCTTTTTCTGAATCCAAGGTCCTATTTGCTCTTGTGTGTATGGCAGTGCCGAGGCAGAAAACAGCGAATCGGAAGAGAATCGAAGCCCCGTGCCTGCAATGTTCACTACGTCGAAAGTGCGCAAGTCGCTTTTTGTGCCTGTTTCCTGCGGACGGATATATGGGTAGAACTGCTGGGCGACAGTTTGCTTATACTGGCCAACAGGCTGCGACAACTTGCGGTCGGCATAGTTCTCTATCGGGCCACGTCCGAAATAGTTCACTTCGCTAAACTGCTCATCCATTTCAAGACGCATTCCAAAGCGGTATAGTTGCGACGGCATTGAATCAGGTTCAACAGTCATCGATTGGTTGATGCTTATCTGTCCGTCGCCGTTGATTGTGTATTCAAGTTTCAGTTCGGCTTTTACGTCAGGCATTTTGTATGTGGTGCTGACAATGGCGTTCCCGTTGTTGGTGGCCGTGTTTATCGACTGAAGTTCGATGCTGGGATTTTGCCATTTGAAGTATTGGCTGAACAATTGCATTCCACCCATATCGTTGTCGGTCGGCGCTCTCCAGAAATTTGGCTTTAGCACAGAGCCTTCCTTCATATAGTCGGTGTTGCCTATTGTCATTTTGCAGATGAATCCGTCGCTGTTGAATGTGTATTCAAAATCGTCATTGCCGACAATTACCTTGTTGTCGTTTTTTACAGTCTTTACGTTCGACTTGCTTGTCTTGAATTCCGTAAATTCAGGATTTTCGCGGATTGGCAATTGTGCGTATGCCACGCGTGTGCCTGCTGGCAGTATGCCATATTCCGACTTCAGGATGTAGTTGACGTTAAGGAATATCTCGCCTTGGCTTGGCAATTTGCTTGGGTCGATGTCAAGTGTTATTTCTTTTGAAGAACGGGGTGCAATGTCGAGATTGTTGACAATGCCATTCATTATTTGGCGTCCGTCAACTTCAATATTCCATTCGAGCCGATAGTTTGCCAGGTTGATGAAAAAGTTTTCGTTGAAGACATTTATCAAGCCTTTGTTCAGGTCGATGGCGTCAGTCCAAATATCTTGGTAGAAGTATCTTACCTCGTATGCGTGAGGATTGAAATTGCGGTCGGGCGATAGCAGGCCGTTGCAGTTGAAGTTGTTGTCGGAGGCGTCCTTGCTGTTGTAGTCGCCACCGTATGTGAATTCAATTGTCCCGTCTGCCTTACGGCGATGCAGTGCCTGATCGGCGAAATCCCAAATGAATCCGCCTTGCAGTTTCGGGTATTTGCGAATCAGGTCCCAATATTCCATAAATCCGCCACCTGAATTGCCCATTGCGTGTGCGTATTCGCATTGAATCAAAGGACGATATGCATTGGAATCCTTTGCATAGCCTTCCATTAGTTCGTACCAGGCATACATTGGGCAGAACACGTCAGTGCATGGCTGTGTTCCTGCGCCTTCGTATTGCACTGGACGGCTGTTGTCGCGTTCCTTTATCCATTTGTAGCAAGCCTCAAAGTTGGGGCCATATCCCGATTCGTTGCCCATTGACCAAAATATGATAGAAGGGTGGTTCTTGTAGGTCTCAACCATCCGTTGGTCGCGTTCGAGATGCGCCTTTGCAAACAATGGGTTGTTTGAAAGCGGATGTGGTGTGTATAGCATTCCGTGCGATTCGATATTGCCTTCGCAGACCACGTACAGTCCGTAGCGGTCGCACAGTTCGTACCAATAAGGATCGTCAGGATAGTGGCAAGTGCGGACAGCGTTGATGTTCATCTGCTTCATCACCAGAATGTCGCTTTCCATACGTTCGTGCGAAACCGCGTAGCCGAAGTCGGGGTCCATCTCGTGGCGGTTGACACCTTTGAAAAGGACAGGCTGTCCGTTTACCCAAATTTGTCCCAGATCGGTTTTCTGTTCTATTTTCCTAAATCCGACATTCTGGTTTACAACCTGTTGCACATTCCCCTTGCTGTCGGAAACCGTCAGTTGCAGTTTGTATAGGTTAGGCTCTTCCGCTGACCATTTGTCGACGTTTTCGAATTTTGGCGATGCCGTATGTTCGGTGGCCGATTTGCAGTCTAGTTTGGCGCTATATACCTGATTTCCTTTTTGGTCGAATAGCGTTGCACTGACTGATGCCTTTGCCGATGTGGTCACTTTTATGTCGAGTGTGCCGTTTGTGTAGTTGTCGGTCAGGTCTGGCACAATGTCGATGTCGTTGAATCTGATGGCGGGTGATGCGTACAGGTAGCAATCGCGTGCAATGCCAGAGAGGCGCCAGAAATCCTGGTCTTCGAGATAGGAGCCGTCGCACCAGCGGAATATCTGCATTGCGAACAGGTTCTGCCCCTTGTGTACGTATTTAGTGATGTCGAATTCTGCCGATAGTTTGCTGTCTTCGCTGTAGCCGACAAATTTTCCGTTTATCCATACATATATGTTGGATGTTGCCGATCCGATATGCATTTTTATGTTTTTGCCTTGCCAATTTGCAGGAATCTCAATGCTTTTGCGGTATGTGCCAACGTGGTTTTGGGTAGTGTCGATGTGTGGTGGCTTTGTTTCAAAATAAGTGTTCCAGGCGTATGGCACGTTTGTGTAGAGCGGGTCGCCGTAGCCTTTCAGTTCCCACATTCCAGGAATGGGCATTGTGCCCCATTGGCTGTCGTCGTAGTTGATTTGGTAAAAATCGGTTGGGCGTTGTGATGCGTGTTCAACCCAATTGAATTTCCAGACGCCTTCCAGCGACAGATAGTTTGCCGACTCCTTGAATTTGCCCAGATTGGCATCTTCGGCATTGTTGAAAACCATAAAGTCGGAATGTTGGGTGAGTCGGTTCACCTGGTTGACTTCAGGATTGTTCCATTCGTCCTGTGCTGTAGAAAGCAAAGGCATTACCAAAAGTAATGCCCCTGCACAATGCTTTAGTTTTCGCATAGTTGTTTTAGTTTTTTGTTCCAACAAATATAGAAAACTCTTTTTAAAAGTACAAAATACTTTTGTTGTGGTTTGCAAAAAAATGTATCAGCCGTTCATCGCCGACTGGATGAACCGAAGTTGCTGTTCAAGCATTTCGGTCTTTCGCATATAATATCCGTTTCGCTTTGCGGTGGCGATAGGATTGGAATAAATGGCTTCAATTTCCATCTGCCGACGATTGTCGAAATCAAGTTTCATACTAGGGCTGTATGGTGTCATATCGTCGGTCATCTTCAGCATTTTGCTTATGAATTCTGGCTCAATGTCGGCGCCACAAGCCGATGCGCCATCCACAACTTCCTGCATCAGGTCGGTAACCAGTTGGCGTGTGTCCTTTTGCATCATCAATTTGTCGGTAGATGAGTTCATTACGACGGTCAAGCCATTGTAAGGAATGTTCCATACCAACTTGCGCCAACGCATCTCGTTAAGGTCCTGAATTATTGTAAACGGTACTTTGGCCTGCAAGAAGTCGTCTTTCACTTGTTCAAGAATGTCGGGAACCGCGTTTTGGTGAAATCCTACCGAAAGTGCGCCATAATCGGCGTGCCGAATGTGTCCAGTTCCAATTCTCGACGAGCAGATGAATGCCGATGCGCCTGCAATTGGCTGTTTCGGAAATGCGAATGCCAGTTGCGCCTCTAGTCCTAATCCGTTTTGTATCAGTACGATTACTGTGTTGTGATGAAGAATGGACGGAAGAATGTCGGGCAGGATGCTGTTCCGTGTCGATTTGAGAGCCACCAGCACAACGTCGCATTTGGGCATATCGTCTGTCGACTTGTATGCCTTGATTGGATTTATGCAGAAATCGCCAGCCACAGAATCGACTTTCAATCCGTTTTTGGCCACATAATCGTATTCGGTGTTGAAAAGAAAGTGAACGTCCTTCCCTGACAAGGCGAGTCTTCCGCCGTAATATCCGCCAATGGCGCCTGTGCCGACAACTGCATATTTTAGGTTCATATCGTCAATGTGTTAAGGGAACTTCCATAAATTCCCCGAATGCCAAATATTATAAAAATGAAAAAGCCTTGAATTTCGTTTCAAGGCTTTGGTCGGGGTGACCCGACTCGAACGGGCGACCACTTGCACCCCATGCAAGTACGCTAGCCAACTGCGCCACACCCCGTGGTTTTCGTCTGCAAATGTACCAATCGGCGTCTATCTTGCAAAACTTTTTTCACAAATGTTATGGTAGAGTCCGATTGTTCATTTTGTGTTATTACTTGTCTGCCGTGTTTCTGAAAAATTTGGTTTCTCTTGCGTAAGTTTGTTGCAAAACGCATTTTATGGAAACCGAAAAAGTAAAAGTCCTAATTATAGGCTCTGGACCAGCAGGTTACACATCTGCAATATATGCTTCCAGAGCAAATCTTTCGCCAGTGCTTGTGCAAGGATTGCAGGCAGGTGGGCAACTGACACAAACAACGGAAATCGAAAATTTTCCAGGGTACCCGAATGGTGTCGACGGCAACCAGATGATGGAGGAGTTCCGTCAGCAGGCCGAGCGCCTGGGCACCGACATTCGTTGGGGAACGGTGACTAAAGTCGATTTCTCGGATGGCAAGCACATTGTCACCATTGATGACGAAAAGCAGATTGACGCCGATGCCGTTATCATTGCGACTGGCGCGACGGCCAAATATCTGGGCATCCCTTCTGAAGAAAAATACAGGGGTAGCGGAGTGTCGGCTTGCGCAACCTGCGACGGATTTTCCTACCGCAAGAAGGATGTCGCCGTGGTTGGCGGAGGCGATACAGCCTGCGAAGAGGCTACATATCTGGCACATTTGTGCAACAAGGTTTATATGATTGTCCGCAAAGACCATTTGCGTGCGTCAAAGGCAATGCAGGATCGGGTGAATGCCACACCAAACATCGAGGTGCTATATGAGCACAACACCGTCGATTTGTTCGGCGACGGAGTGGTGGAGGGCGCCAATCTGGTCTATCGTCAGGGACAACCCGACGAACAGCGCAGGCAAATCAAGATTGACGGCTTCTTCCTTGCCATCGGACATCATCCAAATAGTGGTGTGTTTCAGCCATTTGTCAAGACCGACGAAGACGGATATATTGTCACAGAGCCAAATTCGTCGCGGACCAACGTGCCAGGCGTTTTTGCCTGTGGCGATGTGATGGACCGCACTTACCGTCAGGCAATTGTGGCTGCAGGTTCAGGTTGCAAGGCTGCCCTTGATGCCGAGCGCTATCTGCTTTCGAAGTAGAAACAATCCGTTGGGATTATCTCAAAAACAAGCGTATGGTTATTCAGTTTGATTGCTTTTGCCAGACTGTTTGGGGACAAGATTTGTACTTGATTGGCGATGTTCCGGAATTGGGACAGTGGAATTTGAAAGATGCTGTGCCGTTGAAGTGCGTCAACTTAAACCGTTGGTGTGCCACTGTTGATGTAAGTCGATGCGAGCCAGTGTGTTATAAATATGTTCTTTACAATGGCGAAAGTTTTGTGACCGAAATCGGCCCGTCGAGAGTGTCGCCACAAATGTTGAAGAATAATGCAATATGTTGTTGCATAGATAGTTGGCAGGATCCTAAGACTGAATACACGGCCTTCCTGAGTTCGGCATTTGCCAACGTGCTTTTTGTTCACGACAAGCAAATTGCAAATAAAAATAAAGTCAAGATATTGACGGATAGGCAATTGACGATAGGTTGCACGGTGCCAAAACTGAAATCGTCACAATATGTGGCCATCACAGGAAACTGTAGTAAGTTAGGCAATTGGGCCGATTCGTTGCCGTTGTCCGTTGGCAAATATTCGCGTTGGCAGATAACATTCGACTTGGATGAATTGCCTGCTGAATTCGAGTACAAGTTCGTAGTCAAAGATATTTCCAGCCCTGATTCTGTTCAATGGGAGCAAGGGTGCAATCATTTGTTTGTCAATACTTTCGGCGATAATCCTATCAGTCTTAAAATAGACGATGGCATCATCGACTTCAATTGCAGGAAGGTTAAGTTTGCAGGCGTCAATGTTCCTGTATTCTCATTGCGCACTTCAAAAAGTTTCGGTGTGGGCGATTTTTCCGATTTAAGGAAACTTGTCGATTGGGTGTCGGCTACAGGGTTGAAGATAATCCAGATTTTGCCTATAAACGACACTATATCAACATATTCGTTTCTCGATTCGTATCCGTACAATGCCATTTCGGTTTTTGCGCTGAATCCATTGTTCCTCGACATTTTCGGACTCGGAAAATTGAACAATTCCGCCGAAATGTCGGAATTTGAGAATGCCCGCAAGGAGTTGAATTCCAAAGTCGATGTCGATTACGAAAAGGTGATTCGGCTTAAATTGCTTTATTGCAAGAAGTTGCTCGTTCAAAATTTTGATGCCATAGTCAATTCGAAGCAGTTCACGGCCTTTGTTTCCGAAAACTCGGCGTGGCTCGAGCCGTACGTGGCATTTTGCATTTTCCGCGACAAAAACCTTACGAGCGATTTCGGCAAATGGGGCAAGAATTCGGAATATTCCGCAAAAAGGGTTCGTAAGATGTTTCAGCCTGATTCATTGTATTATACGGATGCAATGCTGTGGTGCTATATCCAGTTCGGGCTCGACCGTCAGTTGAAGGAGGCTACGGCCTATGCCCGCAAAAACGGAGTCATTCTGAAAGGCGATATACCAATCGGCATCAGTCGCAAGAGTGTCGATGCGTGGTGCAATCCGTCGCTGTTCAATTTCGGTGGTCAGGCAGGCGCTCCGCCCGATTTCTTCTCTGAAACGGGCCAGAATTGGGGCTTCCCGACTTACAATTGGGACGAGATGGCAAAAGACGGTTTTGCCTGGTGGCGTCAGCGTTTGGCGAAGATGAACGACTATTTTGACGCCTACCGTATCGACCACATACTCGGGTTCTTCCGTATTTGGGAAATACCTGTCGATGCCGTTTACGGCACATTGGGCCATTTCTCGCCTTCAATGCCGTTGACAATTAGTGAG
Organism: uncultured Bacteroidota bacterium; assembly: GCA_937885735.1. Next base: position 10,440 of record CALABN010000076.1, read on the forward strand.
TTGCATTCAAAAAATGTCAATATCGACTATGATTCGGCTTGTTGCCCGCAAGTTGACGAAGAGACAATCGACAGACTGTTTGGCGAACAGGCTACAAAGGTGAAGGATAAATACTTGCGTCAACTCGACGGAGGACTTTTCACCTTGAGCGACGACTATTCGACACAACGCAAAATATATGACAAGATAGTGGGCAAGCGCGCGCCAGAATCGCTGTCGCGAATGACGAAACAGTTGCTCGACGGCTTGTTGACGGTTGCAACCGACGTGCTGTTGCTAAAGGATTGCAAGACAGGTGGCTATCATCCACGAATCGACTTGCGGAAGACATCGTCTTATAAGCGCTTGTCGGATGCCGAAAAGTCAGCCCTCGACGCCGTCTATGACGATTATTTCTTTACGCGTCACAATGACTTTTGGCGGAAATTGGCCGAGACGAAACTGTCGGCTCTGCTCAAATCGTCTGATATGCTCGTTTGTGGCGAGGATTTGGGAATGATTCCCGATTGTGTCAAGCCTGTTATGGAGGACCTCGGCATTTTGAGCCTCGAAATTCAGCGAATGCCAAAAGCCTACACTGAATTTGTTGATTTGCAGACTATTCCATATACATCGATATGTGCCACGTCAACTCACGACATTTCTACAATTCGTGGTTGGTGGCAGGAAAACCGCGAATCCACACAGCGTTACTACAACAATTGGCTGAAACAACAAGGCAAAGCCCCTGAAAAAGCCAGCATCGATATTTGCCAAAAGGTCATAATGCAACATTTTGAGTCGCCTGCAATGTGTGTTATGGTTCCAATACAGGATTATTTTGCATTGGAATCCAAATTCAGGGTTGAAAATCCAGAGCAGGAGCGCATCAACGTTCCAGCAAACCCTCGCAATTATTGGAAATACAGAATGCACGTGAATATCGAGGTCTTGCAAAAATCGGCTCATCTTAATGCATTGATTGCCAATATGCTGAATTCTTCGGGGCGAAAGTTTGAATGATGCCGGTTTTGTCTTGATTGGTGTGTCCGTAGAATTCCAATATGAGTTTTTGGCATATATCGTATTTTCATTGAAGCACAAGTGCAACCTTTTGTGAAATGTGCATCAATAGGTTGTTTGATGCCAGTGTTGATGCGAAAATAAAAATTTGCAAACAGCACCCTATGGCATAATTCTTGTATGTTTGCGAACGTTTTTGAAATGGCTACAAAATTTAAAAAATATATAATTCGTCCTGTAAGGAACATTTTCGTCTATTGTCTTTTGCGTTCTGTCTTTTTTGCGGGGCGTTTCTTGCCACGTGGATTGATGCTGTGGTTCAATGGAATGTTGGCTTATCCGCTTTATTGGTGTCTGAAAAAATCCAGAAATATTACCATTCATAATTTGAATATTGCATTTGGTCCTGAAAAGGAACATGGCCAGTATTACAAAATGGGGCAGAATATGTATGTGTTGTTGGGCAAGACATTTTGTGACTATGCGTTGTTGGCAAATAAAACGACACGTGAACAGTTCTCAAAATATTTCAGATTTGAGGGAGAGGAAAACCTGAAAAAGGCATACGACAAGGGCAAGGGCGTGATATGCCTGATTCCGCATACGCCAGGTTGGGAATTTTCGGCCATAATGCCACCTGTATTGGGATACAAGTCGTTTGGAGTAAGCAGTCGCATAAAGAATCCAGCCCTGAACAAACTGATGATTGGGTTCCGCGAATCGCGCGGAATGGCGAACATCACTCGCGACCATTGCTATCAGACACTGGTTGACCGATTGAAGAAGGGCGAGTGCTTGATAATAATGATTGACCAGGATAGTATGAATATTCGTGGTGAATTCTTGCATTTTTTTGGCAAACAGGCATATACGCCGATTGGTTGCGCACGCCTGGCTATGGATACAGGAGCGTCAATTGTGCCAATGTTTACCGTCCGCAACAATGCCGACGACACTTATTTGTTCAAGATGTTGCCTGAAATTCCGTTTGAGGAAAAAGAGTCGGAATTGGAGACAATCCGATATAACACACAGAAACACAACGATGTAATGGAATCCATTATCCGCGAATATCCAGAGCAATGGGTTTGGTTGCACGAACGTTGGAAGACAACGCCAGAAATGTTGCAACGTCATCTTGAAAAGAAACGTTTGGCAAAGGAACAGCAATCAAAATAGCGGAAATTAGCCGAAAAGTTTGCTAACTTTGGCATTGTATTTTTAGAAACGTGAATCATAAAAACGCATCTGATATGGCAGCAACAAAATTCTCTTACGAAAAGACCGTCGAGGAAATAGAGTCGATAATCGCCGACATTGAGAATAACCGTTTAGATGTGGACCAATTGGCTGATGCCGTCACCCGCGTTTCTGATTTGCTGAAAAAGTGCAAGAAAAAACTTGCAGATACTCAAGACATTATCGATAAGGTTATCGACGAAAAAGAATGATTGGTGATTTACGCCAGTTATTTCTTTTCTTGGTCATATTCGTTTTCCCTATTATTTGTATATAATACTCATTTTGATTTCAGAATGTAGTCCCCAAAAAAATCAAATCAATTTTGAATTTAAGCATTGTTTATTTAAAATAAACATTGATATTTATTAATAATAAATAGTGATGTTTATTGTGAATAAATATTTATATTTGTGTCGGACAAATAATTGGCGAGGGTATGATAAGAAAAACAGATATTGAGGCTGTTGTTAGTCGGCAATTGAAAGATTTAGATGCACAGGAGTCGTATGACCGTGAAGCGTTGGCGGGTGTTGTTGACGTAAAAGAAAATTTTGCGACTATAATAACGGGCATCAGGCGATGCGGGAAAAGCACGCTTGTAAGTCAGATGATGCGTCAATTTAGTTCAAAATCGCTTTACTTGAATTTTGATACGCCTCGATTGTTCGGATTTACAATTGACGATTTTGTAATCCTCGATATGGTAATTTCTGATAATAATCCTGAATATTTGTTTTTTGATGAGATTCAAATAGTTGAGGGGTGGGAATTGTATGTGCGTGGCAAGTTGGATGAGGGGTATAAGGTTGTGGTTACGGGTTCCAACGCATCGTTGCTTGGCCGTGAACTTGGTACAAAACTGACGGGCAGGCATCTTGAAAAGACATTGTTCCCTTTCTCTTTTTCTGAATACGTGGGTTTTAGAGGATTGGACCTTTCGTCGGAATCGTTCAACTCGTATTTGAACGAAGGCGGTTTCCCTGCCTATTTGCGTACGTACGATGAATCTGTCCTAGAAAATATGTATACCGACATTCTTTATCGCGACATAATGGTGAGGTACAACCTGCGTGATGAGCACGCAGTCAAGAATTTGGCGCTTTTCCTTATGGCAAATGTCGGGAACATTGTATCGGCTACAAAATTGACACAGACTATCAAGGTGAAGACAAGCAAGACTGTCTTGGAATATTTTGATTATATGGAAAATGCATATCTGTTCAGTTTTGTTCGCAAGTTTTCATATTCGTTCAAAAGCCAGGTGTTGAATCCGCGAAAGGTGTATGCCATAGATACTGGGTTGCAGAGGGTTGTGTCGCCCTCGGCATCAGCCGACAGCGGAAGAAGGCTTGAAAATGCCGTTTTTCTGCAATTGCGGAGAATGGGCAAGGACGTGTATTATTATAACGATAAGGGGTATGAATGTGATTTTGTTGTTTGTGAACACGGTGCACCTGTTTCTTTAATACAAGTGTGCGAAGTGTTGAACTACGAAAACGAGGCCCGTGAGGTAAATGGGCTTGTTGAGGCTATGAATGCCCTGAATGTTGCTGACGGAATGATACTTACAAAAGAACAAACTGATGTGATAATGGTTAATGGCAGGGCGATAAATGTTGTGCCAGTTTGGAAATGGAATGGTCGAATTGCAAATCAATAAAAAGATTACACCGCATTCATCAGTTCCCCAAATGCGTCTTTTAAAATCCTGATTTCAAATCCTTTGTCTGCGTAAATTTTGCGAAGGATGTCGCTGAACTGAAATGCAATGCCGCCAACAAAACCGATTTTGTTGGATAGGTTGGCTATTGGTTCAATGTGTTTTTCGTGAAACAATAGGAACGATTCTTCCACCAAATTTGACATTTGCTTGTTGTCAATATTATGACTGATAAAAGGCACATAACTTGCCAGATAGCCATTTGTGGGAGAAGATGAGTATACGCTTTTTATCAAATCGGATGGGGTGATGTTGTATTTCGAAAGGAAGTTGTTGCACAAGTCGGTGCTCATTTCGTTTCGCAGTATTTTTGCAATAAGAGTTTTTCCTAAATATGCGCCACTGCCTTCATCGCCAAGTAGATAGCCGAGCGATGGCGACTGCTTCACAATTTCGTTTCCATTGAAAAATCCAGCAGAGGCGCCAGTGCCCAATATTGCCGATATGCCACTTTCTTTGCCGAAAAGTGCAATTGCCGAACCTTCCAAATCGGTGTGGACATTGACTTTGGAGCATTTGAAAATGCTTGACAATGTGTCGGCAATTTCGGTTTTGCTTTTGCTGTTTGAGCATCCTGCCCCAAAATATAACACCGATTCAATGTTGTCGCCAATATGGGCTTTGATATCATTTGCAATTGTGTATAAGTTATTTATGGATGAGCAGTTTGGGTTGAATCCGGTAGTTTCAATAATGTCATTGTTGTTGCCGATGATACCCCATTTGCATTTTGTTCCGCCTGCCTCGACTAATAATTTCATATTCGTTGTAATTCTTTTGTAAAGATGAAAAAGATTTGAAAAAAGAAGAAATAAAAGAAAAAATGATAATGATGCTGTTTGGTACGGTTTTTGTTACATATATGTGCAATTGTAAATAGATAAACATGTTAACATTTGTTGAGTTTCTCGAAAAGTCAATCAAGAAAAATTGGGATTTACCGGCTATCAGCAACTATCACGAAGCACCAATGACCTATGGTCAGACGGGCTTGATGATGAAGAAGATACATCGGGCATATCATAAATGTGGCATCGCCGAGAATGAAAAAATAGTTCAGATTGGACGCAACAATACTAATTGGGTTGTGGCATTTATGGCAACCGTTTCGGACGGAACCGTTTCCGTACCGTTGTTGCAGGATTTTTCAATTCCCGATGTCGAAAATACCGTAAATCATTCAGATTCAGTGCTGATGTTTGTTTCTGACTACATTTTCAAGAAAATGGATGTCACCAAATTCCCAAACATCAGAGGTTTCATCTCACTTGACGATTTCAGGATTTTATATACAAACGACAAGTCGGTTGAATCAGCATTTACCGGCTTTTTGGAGAAACCAATTGATATCGACAAAAATTCGTTTGAACTGAAACATGTTTCAAACGATAGGTTGTGCGCCATTAGTTATACGTCAGGCACTTCCGGACACTCAAAGGGAGTGATGCTGAGTCATGGCAACTATGCTACAAATGTGGAGTTTGGCTTAGAGGTCATAAATTTCAAGACAGGTGACCGTATGGTCTCATTTTTGCCTTTGGCTCACGCATTCGGTCTGGCTTTTGAATTCTTGTGCGAATTCGCGGCAGGTTGCCATATCACATTCTTGGGAAAGACGCCTTCTCCACAAATTGTACTACAGGCATTTAATGAGATAAAGCCAATACTTGTTGTTGTCGTTCCTCTTATCCTTGAAAAGATTTACAAGACGAAAGTCAAGCCAGTGATAAGTAGTGGTCTGCCGAAATTCTTGTTGGGAGTTCCATTGCTTCGCCGTGTTGTTTACAGAAAGGTTCGCAAGCAGTTGGAAGATGCATTCGGTGGCAAATTCTACGAAGTCATTATTGGTGGTGCGGCATTGAATAAGGAAGTTGAGAGTTTCCTAAATCGTATTGGTTTCCGCTACACTGTTGGCTATGGAATGACAGAATGTGCGCCAATTATCACTTATTCACCTTGGAATACTGTCCGCAAGTTCAGTTGCGGATATCCTGTCCGCCGTTGCCAGGTCAAGATTGATAGTCCGGATCCGGCACACGTTGAAGGCGAAATATTGGTTAAAGGCACACAGGTTATGATGGGATATTACAAGAATCCTGAAGCCACCGCCGCCACTTTCGACGAAGACGGTTGGCTTAAGACAGGCGACACGGGAACCATTTCCGCTGACGGATACCTGTCAATAAAAGGCCGTTGCAAGAATATGATTTTGGGCGCTTCAGGCCAAAATATCTATCCTGAAGAAATTGAAGCGCAAATCAATAATATGCCTTATGTGGTTGAGTCACTTGTTGTTGAACGCGATGGTAAATTACACGCATTGATAGTCCCTGATATTGCCAAAGCCGAAAAAGACGGTCTTGACAAGGAAAAAGTGATGCAGGAATTTGAGAAAAACCAGAAGGAACTCAACAAGCAAATGCCTAACTATATGGCAATTTCGAAGATTGAGTTGCAGGACGAAGAGTTCATCAAGACACCAAAGAAGAGTATCAAACGCTACTTGTATAATTAATATTAAGGTTGTTATATTGGTTAGAAGCCCGATTCCTTGGAATCGGGCTTCTTTGTTGCAGGATGCAAATATTGGAGCGTTGTGCTAAATATAATGTTTGGGGGCAAAAAGGATAGGTGCTTACGGTTAATTCCAAAGTTTGAAATACATATTGTTAATTATTAGTTTTTCATTGTTAATTGTGTATCGCCTTTCTGTGTTACATTTGTCAAAACCATAATAAAAATGCAAAGAATATTATTGCTCGTTTCGTGCTTGTTGCTGACGCAGTTTCTGTCGGCACAAAAGCAGACCACCAACCAGTATATTGAAAAGTACAACAAGATAGCCGTCAAGGAGATGAACCGAGTCGGGATACCAGCCAGCATCACTTTGGCGCAGGGCATTCTAGAGTCGGGTAATGGCAACAGTTCGTTGGCACGCAAGGCTAACAACCATTTTGGCATTAAATGCCACAAGGATTGGAAAGGCGAGTCGATGTATCACGATGACGACCGTCCGAATGAATGCTTCCGTTCGTACAAGAATGCTGAGCAGTCGTTTGTCGACCATTCGGAATTCCTTTGCACACATCAACGCTACGCCTTCTTGTTCGATTACGGCACTACCGATTACAAAAAGTGGGCGAAGGGTTTAAAACAGGCAGGCTATGCTACAAGCGGCACTTATGCCGAACGCCTGATTCAGATTATTGAGGAAAATAACCTCCAGCGTTTCGATAGCAAGGTCACGCCTTCAACAACGCCTGAAATCCAGACCGAATTGGCTGTCAAGAACAACAGTTTTGTCGAGATTGACGTGTTCAATATGGAGATTGCGCCATTTGGAAATATTAAGACCGTCAACGGAGTGGATTATGTTGAGGCGCAGGCGGGCGACAATGTTGAAAAGGTTGCCGAGCGCTACGAAATGGAACCGTGGCAGATTCGGAAATTCAATGAGTTGGACAAGAATGCGAAACTTGCTGTCGGGCAGAGACTTTATATTCACGCAAAACGTGGCAAGGCCGATTCACAGCACAAGACGCACGTGGTTCAGAAGGGCGAGACGATGCACGATATTGCGCAATTGTACGCTATCAAGTTGAATTCACTTTACAAGTTGAACGCAATGGAGCCAGGTTCGCAACCAAAAGAGGGCGATACCCTTCAGTTACGCAAGAAGGTGCGGAAATAAGAATCAAAGCGAAAAAAAACGGGTCGCAGTCACTATCGGATGCGACCCGTTTTTTATGAGAGATTACCATTAAAACTGATGATTGCGTGGCGTGTGTCACTCAGGGCGCATTTCATTCGCGGTTTCGCGCAATCCGTATAATCCAGCCGTTTCTTGTCTTGCAAGCCATTGGCTGAATCATTGTCAAAGTGCTGTCGTTGTCGTATTTGGCAATTGATATTGAATCATTACAAGTTGATATCTTGTAGTCGGTGCCGTCGGCATTCAAAGTCCCGTTGAAACCCGCATCGACATTAATTTGTTGGTATCCGTTTCCCCCGTTCGAAAAAAGTCCCGAATAGACAGCCTCGTGAATATAAGCAGTGCAAGAGTCAACTCTTACTGAATCAATGATTTGCCCGCCTGAAATGTAGGGGTCTATTTTCATAAACGGCAATTGTGCGAACATACGTGCCCAGCCGTCCAGATTGAGGAATATCAATAATACCGCCAGTGTGGCGAATGATGCAATTGTATAACCAATAATTTTTTTCATAATTAATAATGTATGTGACATTTATAGTATCAATTTAATAATCAGTTCGATTGCGTTTACCACGCTTCCGCCAGTCAGAGTGACCATAAAGGCGTATGCAGGATATAGGAAAAGAGTCCGCACTGTGGTTATTTTCTTGCCCATTGCGGTGCCTTTAACGTGATATTGCATAGCGCCAGTAGGGCAGGCATCGACGCATTTTCCGCACATTGAGCAATTTATGAGTGGCTGATGTTTTTGGTCAATGGCGAGCATAGGGCATACCTTGCGACATTTCCCGCAGTCGATGCATTTGCTACGATTGTTGCGCACGCTGAAGATGCACACTTTGTTGAATATTGACATAAGCGCGCCCATAGGGCAGAAGGTTGCGCATTGAACACGTTTTTTCGTAAGGATTGGCAACACGACCACAAGTGCCACGAAAAGCACGGCCATAATGATTGTCTTTATCAGCGATTCTGCATCAACAACCTTGTCGCGTTCAGTCACCAACTTGAACGGGCACAGCCAGTTGCAATATTCAGGCATCAGTGTCGATGCCGACCACAATGCCATTACAATCAGCATTGCCAGGGCAAAGTATCTGTAACTCTCGTTGATGCGCGTAATCCACGTTTTCTTGCCAATTCGGTGGAATCCGTCGTCCCAACCGCCGTAGAAGCATCCCCAACTGCAAAAGCCGCGTCCCAATATCAGTCCTGCGCCCAGCACAATCACAAGCATCGACGATATGGATGCGAATCCAGTCAGAATGCTTCCAGGAAAAATTATGGTCTGCTTGATTGCGGCAGGTATGATAACCATTGTTGTCACAATGTGGCAGAAGGGAATCTCGCACGACATTATTTCCGATTCAGAGTAGGTCGTGCTGCCTCGCATTTCCACAAGGTTGCTCATAAATGTGACTGAAAACAGAACCGCCGAAGCAAAGAAGGCTATGGCCCGCCATTTGTCGGCTTCACCTTTGTAGTGCATCATAAAGAACATTGTGCCGTAGAAGATGACGGTTACAAGGTATGCCAATCCGTGAACTGAATCGGCAAACACGTTCTGCCCACCGCTGAGCATTAAAAGAATGATGAAAATCATTGGCAGTGTAAGCATTGTGCTTCGCAGCCATTTCCCTGTTGCATAAAGATTGTTTTTCATATTATTTTATTATTAAAAGTATCCATTTGATAATTAGCATTGTGCCTACAATGACAGAGGCGAATTTTCCTGTCAGCATTATGGCTCGTTTGTTGTTGACAAGCGAGACCAGCGGGAGGGGAACCATAAACATCGAAGATCCCACAAAGAATAGTATGAAGGTGAGCAGACCGTCGATGAACGACGAAGCGTTGAGCGTCACACCTGTCACGGCAATCATTGACGGACAGATGTTCAGCGCCGAAACGAATCCCAGCGTCGGCAACAGCAGTTTGGGCATCGCCTTGCGCACCTTCGCCTTGAAACCTACGCCTTTCAGACAATATGAAGGCATCTTGACAAAAGCATTGAGCAACATAAGCAACCCAAGAAGCAATAGCGAATATGTGCCAACTTCTTTCGGCATCTTTATTACTGATGAGATGCCCATTAGTATGCTTCCGATGGTGATGTAGGCCAGCAGCCGTCCGCACAGGAATTTTGCCATATATAGGTATGATTTCCCCGTTGACGGGGAGTTGCGCATAATCACTGACAGCACCAGTGGCCCGCAAGTTGCCAGACACGATGTGCCAGCCCCCAATCCAATTAGTAATCCTTCAAAGCAATTCATTGTCGTCTTCCGTTTTTATTTTTGACGATGCAAATGAAGGCTACTCTTTTGTGGTGGCAAAATAATTGGGATACACGTCGGGATTATAGCGTAAAATGTGACGGTTGGCTGTTTTTGGGACGAATGGCAAGGCCCGTTTGGGACGAAAATCAGGCCAGACTCGCAATCAAATCCTTTGCGTAGGTACGCGATACGGGAACATCGGTCACGCCGTGGCTCATAATCAGGCGGTAGCCAGCAGTGCTGTTGCCGTTGACCGAAATCACGGCCGATAGGTTGACCAGATATGCCCTGTGGCATTTGCGGATTTGCGGAAAATGTGCCAGTTGCTCTTCCACCGAAGTCATTGTCGCCCGAATCTGCCTTATACCTTCGGTGGTGGCAATCTTGCAGTAGTTCCTGTCAGATTCAACGTAAAGCAACTGATTCAGCGCAAGATCGATTTGCTCGTTTTTTGCAGTTCCAGTAATAGTCAGCGTTAGTGGCGTGTCGTCAATTTTCTCTTTCCTTTTCTCCCCCCTGTCGGGAATGACCAACCCGATGCTTATGGCAAGCACCGATATGGCTATTGTTTGCCAAACGGCTGTCCATAAGGTAGATAAAAGAGATGCGCTTGCGTATATGAAATACAGTATTACTGAATTGCCTATCACTACAAATGTCACAATCATCGCAGTCAGTGCCATATTCCGTCCAATGGTCCATTTGTCTATTTGGAAAAAATCGCGTTTGATGACAGGTAGAATGTAATACGGCAAGATGCAACTTGCAAAAGTGACTATGGCAAACGGCAGTTCAATGAAGAAACGCTTGTTGCCCAATGTGTTGATGCCGAAAGGCTGTAGAATCACCAGAATCAGGTACACAATCAGGCCGTACACCAGACCCATAATCCACATATTTTTGTCGTGGTATTGCTTTGGCTGATTCAGGAACTCTCGAAGTTTCATTTTATATTGATGCTGAAAAATGAGTTATGCAACCCGCTTTACATTGAATATTCGTTGATGTCCTTGAATCCGCGCAGGAAATCGGCTATTGGCATACGTTTCTTGCCTGCAAGTTGAATGTCGTCAAGCGATATGGTGCCGTTTCTCACAAAGACTTTCAGGTACGATTTCCCGTCAGACGTAATTTTCCCAACAGGTTCGTTGTGTTGCATTTCCTCGAATTTTCCGCAGAAAATCTTCATAGACAATGGCTCGCAGCCAGTTCTTTTCAGTTCGCCAAATGCGGCAGGATACGGACTTAAGCCTCTAATCTTGTTTATTATTGTCAATGGCTCGTCGTTCCAGTTGATTCGGCAGTCGTCCTTGAAAATTTTAGGAGCGCCTTTCAGTATTCCGTCGGCAGGCATCAGTTCGCTTTGCGGAGTGCCTTTGGTGTTGCCTGCGCAAATCGACTCGACAGTCTTTATCAGAAGCGATGCGCCCACATTCATCAGTTTGTCGTGAACAATGCCGACGTTGTCGTCGGGTTCAATCTTTATTTTTTCATATTGAAGAATGTCGCCAGTGTCAATTTCGTGTTTCAGCAGGAACGTTGTTACTCCAGTGTACTCTTCGCCGTTCATAATGGCCCAGTTGATGGGGGCTGCGCCTCTATAGTTTGGCAACAGCGATGCGTGGACATTGATGGAGCCGAGTGGCGGCATATTCCATACGCTTTCGGGCAACATCCTGAATGCCACTATCACCTGCAAGTCGGCTTTCCATTGGCGCAATGATTCTTGAAAATCAGGGTCTTTCAGTTTCTCGGGCTGAAGGATTGGCAAATCCTTGCTCACGGCAAACTGCTTCACGGCGCTTTCGCTTATCTTTTGCCCGCGACCAGCAGGCTTGTCGGGTGTAGTGACAACGCCGACAACATTGTATCCGTTGTCAATCAATGCCTTCAGGCTCTCAACCGCAAAGTCGGGCGTGCCCATAAATACTATTCTCAAGGAATCTTTGCTATACATATATATAATAGGTTTGTTCTTAAGATTATTGTTTATGCGTTGTTTTTACATTAAAAAAGGCCACTCTAGGTAGCCTTCCTTAATGTTATTTGATGGTCATTTTAAGCCTTTTCGTAGCAACGTACCCAGTCAATTTCGAATGCCGAAGGAAGATTGGCGTCGTTGGCGTTTTTGTTCAAGCCTGCAGAAAGCATTATGAACAATGGTTCTTGAGGGACAGCGTTGCTTGTTGATGCAACTTCAACTCCGTTTATCTTCCAGGTGATCTTGTTCTGTTCCCATTCTACAGAGTAGATGAAGAAATCCTTAGCCAAGCCCGAACCACCGAATTTGTTGCCTGCCGATTTTCCGTTGTTGTAGGTAGAAACCTGAAGCGAACCCGACTTGCCGACGTTGTATTTGAAAATGTCGATTTGTGGCTCAATCTTTTCGCCCTTCAACCAGAATGCTTGATAAACAGGATTTTGAGCGTCAATTTTTATTTTGGCTTCAAATTTGCCGTATTGCTGACGGAAACTGTTCGCAGTGCTCAGCATACCCGAGGTGTAGTCGAAGTCTTGAGTGAAGAAACCGTGCTTTGCATCCCATACTTTGCCTGTGGCCTTTTCTTTTTTGGTAAGGATGCGCAGAACCGATTGCTTTATGTCGATGTTTTTGTTGTCGGTGTAGTATTGCTTGTCGCCAGCCAAAACGTAGCGGTCGTTGAGCACCATTTTCCCCCAGAAGAAACTGTTCATCCATTTCGACTCGTCGATTTTCGCATCATCGAAGTTCTCTTCAAAAGTCAGGTTCCAAGCCTTCAGCGAGTCAAATTTGTTTGAATTTACGGTGGCTTGATACCATTTTATGTTTTCAGAGTTTTTCAGTTCGTTGTATTTGCTTTCCTTTTGGGCGTCTTCGGTTTTGCTGAAACGGTTCTTGTCCAGAAGGTATTCTTTCTGTTGCTTGAATTCGTTCGATTTTACAAAAGCGTCAAGTTCGTTGTAGTCGGAGATAAGGAATGAGCCTTCAGTCTCGACATACATTTTGTATGGCTTGCTGTTCTTGTATTTTGTCCAGAATTTAAGGTCGGCTGAATTTTTCAGGCTCTTGAATTCTTCAAAAAGAGCCTTGTTTTTTTGCAGTTCGGCCATTTCCTCGTCGGTCTTGGCCTTTTGCTTTGCCAGTTTTGCAAGGTTGGCAATGCCAGCCAGTTCCTGATAGCGTTTAGGCATATCCGATGCGTCAATGGTTGTAAAGCGCTTGTAGTCGGCCGATTGTGGAACGCTGAAGTAGTTCTTGATGCGTTTGTCCTTGCTCAATTTCAGATATTTTTTTTCTTTCTCGCAATATTCTGATGCAGAGTAGTTTAACGATGTTATTTGGGCCTTTTTTGCCTTGAATTCGTTTGAGTTGACAAAACTGTCCAATTCGTTGTATAGTTTCAACTCTTCAGAGTCTTTGTATTCGTTAAGTCGCTTGAATTCAGCAATTAATTGATTGCGTTCGCCTTCAATCTTTTCGGTTTTTGGCAGAAGGCCAAGAGCTAGACGCAGTGAAAAACTGAAATTTGCCATATTTAATTTAATGTAATTACAGAGTACAAATATAAAAAAAAGTGAATTTGTAGAACTCACTTTATAGAACTCACCTTATAATGCTTTTGGAATTGTAAAATAAAATGTGCTTCCAACGCCTTTTATGCTTTTTGCCCATATTTTTCCATTGTTCTTTTCAACGAATTCCTTGCAGAGAATCAGTCCTAGACCAGTGCCCTCAAGTTCGTTGTTCTCGTTGTATGTCAGGCTACGGCTGTCTATTCTGAAAAGATTGCTCACGTGCGATTCGTCCATTCCCATACCCTGGTCCGAAATGGAAATTTCAATCATATCGTTCTCTATTTCCTTTGCCGTTATGGTTATGGTGCTGTTGTTCGGACTGAATTTCAATGCGTTTGAGACTATGTTCCTGAAAACGAATGTCGCCATATCGTGGTCGACAAAGGCGTACAGGTTGGGGTCTATGTTAGGGACAATGGCAATGTTCTTTTGTGTTGCCACGCCCGATTGCAATTCCATTATGTTGTTGACTATGAACCCTACTTGTATCTTCTTGTAACTGATTTTGATTTGTCCTGTTTGGGTTCTGGCCCATTGCAGTAGGTTTTCAAGCAAGCCGAAAATCTTGTGCGAATAGAAATTGATTTGCTTGATGTACTCGTGGTCCTTTACAGGTTCGGGGTGATACAAGTCGCTGAGCATCAAGTCGGTAATATTGATGATAGCCGAAAATGGATTCTTCAGGTCGTGCGAAATTATTGTGAAGAACTTGTCTTTCGCCTCGTTCTTTTGTTCAAGTTCAATTTTCTGCTTTTCCAGTTCCTGTTTTTCTATAAGTAGTTGAGCCTGTGCTTTTTCTATGTCATCGGCTTTGCGGGCCAAATGCTCTTCCATTTCGTTGCAGACCTTGAGTCGGCTAATCATCGGAATCATCATCTTTCCCCACAAGTTAGGCTTGCCCTCAATGGTTTTGCAGAAAACATCGTTGCTGAGCACCATTAGCCTTGAACTCTTTATTGCTGTGGCGTTGGTGGAGTGTGGGCTTTTGTCGATGAACGAGTATTCGCCGAAATATTGGTTTTTCGAGAATGTGTTGAATATGTGCCCGTTGTTGTGTATGCTGACACTGCCTTCAAGTATGACGTACAATTGTAGTCCAGGGTCGCCTTTTGTATATATCAAGTCGCCTTTCTTGTAGAGCACTTCAGTCATATTGCTCGCCAAAAGATTGATGGTCTCGTTGTCAAACTCTTTGAACAATCCTTTATATTCAGCATAAGGAATATAAGCAACAATTAAGATTTTAAAAATAGACTTAACTAACTCTGCTACCATTTTCCATGAGAACATATTCTGGAAGCCTGAAATTGGATTTAGCCTATCAAGATTGGGCATCATGGGATCAAATCTGAACAAAAAGCCGCCAGTCTGTATTAGATTGACTACAACGGCGGCGAGCATAATTATAAGCATAAATGGAAGAATTACTATCATTGTTATTGCTACAAATTGGTGAAACAGAATGATACATTCTTCAAATGCAAATTCAGTATGTATGCTGTTAATATATGAATGTTTCATATAGTCGGCACATTGTGTGAACATTGTTTTACCGTAAACGTTCAGCATAAAGAAACCAGCAAGAAGAATTGCAACGGAACCTAAGTCTTGTGATTTGGCAATGTTACCTTCTTTTACGGCATCTCTTTTGCGTTTATCTGTTGCTTCTTCTGTTTTTTCCCCAGCAAACATCTGAAGATTTAATGGTATTTCAGATACTTTGAGTGGAGTTTTATATTCAGAAAAATCAAAAGAAATATTAATCGGTTGGTTTGGTTTTGATGAATTTTCTAAGAAATTATCTGCTAAATCATTAACGCAAATAGGGGTTGAACTAGGTGAAGATACCATTAATTCAGACCTCCTAAGTGCTTTAATATGAGCATTACTTCATTGGATGAGGTATTGATAAGGTATTTTATCAGGTCTGCCAAATGTGGCATAAATACGTATATTACAAATAGCCCACCTATAATTTTTATTGCAAAGCCTAATTGGAATATATTCATTTTAGGAACTGTTCTAGCTATAATTCCTAGTGCAACATCGCCAATCAATATTACAGCAACAATTGGCATTGATATCTGAAGTCCGCAGACGAAAACCATTCTGCTGTATAAAACAATTTCTTCTATTATGCTGTTTGTTATTACCAGACCTGATAACGGTACCATGCTGAAACTATTAAAGAATGATTCCAATATAATAAGATGACCGTTTAAAATTAAAAATAAAAGCAATTGATAATATTTCTATTAGTTTAA
>CALABN010000077.1 GCA_937885735.1 uncultured Bacteroidota bacterium
CGTTTATGATGCCCGATGATTGATGTTCCTTGAACTTTTCGTATGTCAGCGTGTCTATTACAGAGTTGTCGTCGTTGGCATCCATTAGCACACCCGGCTTTTCGAAGCAGTAAACCAATGTCACGTTGCACGATTTTGCAAGGGCGCGGGCCAATTCCGATGCTATGGTGTCGGCGTTAGTGTTGAGCAGTTGCCCGTTGCCGTCGTGTGTTATTGGCGAAACAACCGGAACGGCGCCTTGCTCAATGAGCGAGAACAGCACATCGGTCTGGACGCTCTCCACATCGCCAACAAAACCGTAGTCGATGGTCTTGACCGGACGCTTGTGGGAAAGGATGATGTTGAGGTCGGCACCAGTGAATCCAAGTGCGTTGACTCCGCGTTTTTGCAGTTGAGCCACAATGTTCTTGTTTACCAATCCTGCATATACCATTGTCACCACGTCTATGGTCTCCTTGTCGGTTATTCTTCTGCCGTCAACTTTCTTTATCTCAACGCCAAGGCGATTGAGCATTTTGTCGGCGGCGCGTCCGCCACCGTGAACAAGCAGTTTGTTGCCTTGCATAGCGGCAAAGTCGTCGAGCAGAGTGCTGAGGGTTGCTGAATCTTCAACAACGGCACCTCCAACTTTTATTATCGTGAGTTCCACTTTTATAAAGTTTTAATTCGTTGAACTAAAGGCATTTTTTGAACCGCTCGATGAACTCTTTTGCGTCATCCATTGTGATGCAGAGAGGTGGCAGAAGCCTTATGGTGTTGGTCCCTGCCACGCCTGTGAAAACGTGCTGTTCCATAAGCAGTTTCTGGTTGCGGATTTCCTTTATCGGTTCATCGAACTCGATTCCTATCATAAGGCCACGTCCGCGGACTTCCTTTATGCGGCTGATTTTTTTCAGTTCCGATAGCAGGTAGTCGCCAACTTTTGCGGCATTTTCAATCAGTTTTTCTTCCTTGATAATGTCGAGTACGGCGCAGGCGCCAGCGCAGGCCAGGTGGTTGCCGCCGAATGTCGTTCCAAGTTGACCTACAACAGGAGTGAAGAAAGGCGCAATGATCATTCCAGACATTGGCAGTCCGTTGCAGATGCCTTTGGCAACAGTCACAATGTCGGCTTTGATTCCGGCATATTGGTGAGCGAAGAATTTTCCGCTTCGGCCATAGCCTGATTGGATTTCGTCAAGAATCAGGACTGTGTTTGTCTTTGTACATTCGTCGCGCAAGTCACGCATAAATTGGTCGTCGGGAACTTGGATTCCGCCAACGCCTTGTATGCCTTCGATTATTACAGATGAATAGATGCCTTTTTGCAGTTCGGTGCGTACGGCGTCAATGTCGTTCAGTTCGACGAAAGTCACTTCAAGTCCTTCGTTGATGGGGGCGATGTATTTTGGTATGTCGGTTACGCGAACGGCTGCTGATGTACGTCCGTGAAACGAGTGCTTGAATGCCAAAACCTTGTTGCGGCTGTTGTAGAAAGATGCCAGTTTTAG
The DNA here is from genome assembly GCA_937885735.1 of uncultured Bacteroidota bacterium. The sequence goes on from CALABN010000077.1 coordinate 1,491, forward strand.
TGCGTTTTCGTTGGCTTCTGCGCCCGAGTTCACCAGAAACAGCGAGTAGTCGTCGTAGCCGCACATCGTGCCTAACTTGTTAGCCAGTTTCTTCTGCAGGTTGTTTATTACTGAGTTAGAGTAGAATCCCAGTTGAGCAACTTGCTCACTTATGGCTTTTACATATTTTGGATGGGCGTGTCCTACTGAAATTACAGCATGGCCACCATACAGGTCGAGATATTCGGTCCCGTTGTTGTCCCATACATGGCAGCCTTTGCCTTTTACTATTTCAACAGGGAATAGACTGTATACGTTAAATAGTTCCATTGTTTATTTGTTTTGTTTTAATTCTTTGATTGAATCCAAAAAGGATTTTTCTACATCGGAAAGTGTTTTTTGTTGGTATTTCCTGTACTCGTTAGTTGCTTTTTCTATTGCCTGATTATGGGAAATTGATCCATTGTTTTGCAATAGTTTTTCTCCGCTCATTGTCAAGATGTTGTCTAAGTAGTTGGCCCAGTCAGACATTGTCATTGCCATTTGACGTTCTGCTTGGCGTTCCGCAAAATCCAAGTATCCAGATACCAATTGCCCCATTGCCCTTAATTCTTTATCGTCTAAATAGTTTTTGGCAATGATTGCATCTTTTAAATGGGGCGTGTTTCCTTCAAAAGTTCGAAGCCCCATAAAATCTTTTTCGGCGTCAGCGCGAGTGTAGATAACTTCAGCAGCGGTTTGCCCGTGAATTGCGAAATGGATTTTATTTTGAACTTTCTTGAAAAAGTCAATTGATATTTCACTTTTAGGATTGTAGTCGATGCTTGTCGCATATATTTCCAACACTTGTCGGTAAAAGACTTTTTCGCTCGCCCGAATGTCGCGTATGCGTTCAAGCAATTCCTTCCAATATCCACCGCCACCAAGATTTTTCAGTCGCTCGTCATCAAGAGTAAATCCTTTCCTAATATACTCATTCAGACGTTTTGTCGCCCATTGCCGAAATTGAGTGCCTCGCAACGATTTTACACGATATCCTACCGATATTATTACGTCAAGATTATAGTAAAATGGGGCTTTTTGCTGAAATTCGGAATTTCCGAATTTCTTTACGACTTCGCTTTCAATGAGTTCTTTTTCTGAAAAAATGTTCTTTATATGTTCGTTGATGGTAGATTTCGATTTTTCAAACAACAGAGACATTTGTTCCTGAGTCAACCAAACGGTATCGTCGGCAAAAACCGTTTCAACGTTGATGCTTTCGTTGTCGGTTTTGAATACAACAATCTCTTTGTTTGTCGAGTTTCCCATCAATTAAAATGCATTTGCTTTTAGGCCTAAACCGCATCTTTCGTCGATGCCGAACATCAGGTTCATATTCTGCACAGCCTGACCTACGGCACCTTTGAGCAGATTGTCAATCATAGAAGTGATGACGGCTTTGTTGCCGAATTTGTCAATATGTACGAGTGCCTTGTTTGTGTTTACCACCTGTTTCAGGTCGATGTCTTTGTCGCAGTAGAACGTGAATGCCGCATCATTGTAGAATGATTTGTACAATTCGGTCAGTTGCTCGCCAGTCGGATTCGTGGCACTACCTTCGTCACCATCAAATTTGACAACTTCTGTGCAGAAAATTCCGCGGGCGAAGTCGCCACGGTAAGGAATGAAGTCGATGGTGATGTCGTTTACAGTCGGTTTTTCGGCAAGTGTGTCGGCAACTTTTGGAGCATTTGTCGGACGCAATTCGTTCATTGATTGGCAAATTTCGTGCAAGTGTTGGTGCGTGAACACTTTATATATGCTCATATTGTTGTTGCGCCAAGAGAAATGCGTGGTTGCGCTTGGCTTTTGTCCTGCGCCAGTTGAACCTGTGATGGCGTTGACGGCGACATCGTTATATAGCAGGCCTGCTTTTGCCAGTGGCAATAGTCCAAGTTGTACGCAAGTGGCAAAGCAACCCGGATTTGCCAAGTGTTGGCATTTCGAAATCTGCTCTTTGTGTATCTCGGGCAATCCGTAAACGTAGTCGTGTGTAGGTGCCGCAATGCGGAAATCTTGCGCAAGGTCGATTATTTTCACATTGGCCGGGATTGTGTGCTCCTTCAGGAATTCCTCGCTTTTCCCGTGTCCAAAGCAGAAGAACACGACATCAACTTTGTCAAATGGCATGTCGGACGAGAATTTCAGGTCGGTTTCGCCAATGAGTCCTTCGTGAACGTCGCTCACGCTATTGCCAGCGTTTGATTCGCTATTCGCGAAGACAATCTCAACTTGTGGGTGGTTTATAAGTATGCGCAGCAACTCACCTCCGGTGTATCCAGCAGCGCCAAGTATTCCAACTTTTATTTTCATGATTTACATTTCTTCGTTAGGCATTATGAGTGCGCAGATTAGGTAAAGTATGAGTCCGCCTCCTGCAAACAAGCACATGGCCAGCCATATTATGCGCAGAATGGTCGGGTCAAGATCCATATATTGTGCTATTCCGCCACATACGCCACACAACTTTTTGTCTGTGGCTGATTTGTATAACTTTTTTGTTGTCATGTGCGTGTGTCTCTATTGTCTCTCGTTAGGGTGAGCCAGATAGTATGCTCTCAATGCGGTAGATGTCACCTTGATGAATCCCTTTGCATCGTCTGACGACCAAGCCTTTGCAGTTTCGCCATATTCGCCCAATTTATTCTTTACCAAGTCGTTTGGTGAATCAACGCCAACAGTTTGGAATCCAAGCGGACGAAGTTCAAGAGTGACTTCGCCAGTTACGTTGCGTTGGCTACTTTCGAGCATAGCTTCAATGTCAGGCATTACAGGCTCAAGATACTGGCTCTCGTGCAGGAACATTCCGTACCAGTTCGATACTTGGTCTTTCCAGTATTGCTGCCATTTCGACAATGTGTATTTTTCAAGGAAGCGGTGTGCTCCGATAATCAGCATTGGTGCTGCGGCCTCAAATCCGACACGACCTTTAATTCCGATAATTGTATCGCCGACGTGGCAATCGCGGCCAATGCCGTAGGCTGCGCCTATTGCTTCAACGGCCTGTATGGCTTCAATCTTGTCAGTGTATTTCTTGCCATTTACAGATACAAGTTCGCCTTTTTCAAAGCCAAGTTTCAGAATTTCAGGGCCATCCTTTACAGGGTGCTTCAGGTATGCCGATTCTGGCAAGCCTTGCTTTGAGTCAAGGATTTCGCCACCGCAAATTGATGTGCCCCAGATACCTACATTGTATGAATATTTCAGTTTTGTGAAATCGGCAAAGAATCCGTTCTTGTTAAGATAGTCGACTTCTTCCTGACGGCTAAGGTTGCCGTCGCGTGTCAGCGTGATTATTTCAACGCCTGGCGCCATGACCAGGAATGTCATGTCGAAGCGGATTTGGTCGTTGCCAGCGCCTGTTGAGCCGTGGGCAATTGCGCTTGCACCTATTTCCTTTGCGTAGCGTGCAATGGCAATGGCTTGGAAAATGCGCTCTGAACTAACCGAAATAGGGTAGCAGTTGTTACGTAGTACGTTGCCAAAAACCATATATTTCAGGCTCTTCTCATAGTACTCTTGTGTTACATCAAGGGTCACATACTTTTTAGCACCCAATTTATAGGCGTTCTCCTCATTCTTTTTTAGCTGCTCTGCACTAAAGCCTCCTGTGTTTGCACAGGCTGCATAAACTTCATAACCTTTCTCTTTTGCAAGATACATAACGGTGTAGGATGTATCCAAACCACCGCTAAATGCTACAACTACTTTTTTCATATTTTTATTAGTTATTGTTGATTAATCTATAAATTTAATGAGTTATTCCGTTCATAATTGCTCGCTGTTAACCCCTTCAAAACCACACAATTGTTCGGAGACTCACTAATGCGGAACTTCGTTCCAAGTTCGTGCCTCCAATT
>CALABN010000078.1 GCA_937885735.1 uncultured Bacteroidota bacterium
GCTTGCCTGTCGACAGACTCAACGGCGCAGGCCTTAACAAGTTTGACATCACGCTCGATGGCAATTATGATATTTCAGAGATGAACGAGGAAAACAACAGCGTCAGTGTCTCGTCGTATGTCTTGTCGGCATCGCTTACGGCATTGTGGCCTTACCGCTACAGCCTGAATCCTCAAGTTCCGCAGACTCTCAAGGCATCAACGTACAATCCGTTGCCTGAAAGCCAGACGGGCATTTTCCAGATAGACACTGTGGAATCGTTCAGCAGTCCGTTCCTTGCAACCGCAACAGTCAGTCACGACGGCGGTATTGTGGAATGGGAGCCAACTGCAACGTTGACTGAAGGCCAGACCTATTTTTGGCGTGTAAGAAGTGAGTCTGACGATGAATACCTGAATGTCAATTCGTTTGTTGCCCGCAAGGGTCAGACAGGCTGGGAACAGTCGTGCTATGACCAAATTGACGATGACGCATTTGACCACATTAACGCCGATTGGCAAACACATTCGTTCAGTTTCTCAAGTGGCGCGCGCACAATACGTTGCCATAATATCGGCTCGCCAAACTCGAGCAATTTCCTGCGAGTCGGCTACACAATGGACGGCTATAGTGGTTTCTCGTCGTGTGGTGCGGCCAATGCCTTGCTGATGGTGGTCATCGACTCGTTCGACCTGGTGCCGTGGCAGTCCGACCGTGGCAGTTACGGACAGGCAAACTATCCGCATTGCTCGTCAAATCCTTTCGAGCAGTATTTCATTTTTTATATGAATAATGTCGATGCGGGCCTCGATTCGCTTGTCAGCATGGTTGAAAACCATATCCCGCAAGGTGATTATTTTATGATTTATTCGTTTATGTCGGGAATGTTTCAGCAGTGGCCTGAACGGGCTTATGAGGCATTCGAAGGTTGGGGCGCGTCGCAGGTTCGATATTTGAACAATTCGGTGCCTTACATATTCTTCGCCCATAAGGGGCATCCTGATGAAACCGAGGAGGTTTCGGGCCTTTCAACCACTGACCAGATTGATTTTTACAGGACGTTGTTCAACAATTTCAACTACGGAACCATAACAAGTCCTGAAATAGGACCTGCATCAACGTGGACGGGGCTTGAGTGGAAGTCGGTTTCGGTAGATGCCGATTCTGCCGACTATGCTTGTGTCAAGGTGTTCGGCGTTGACGAGTCGGGTAATTCCATTCTTGTAAAGGATTCCATATCAGAAGAATTTGCTGATTTGTCCAATATCGATGCAGGCAAATATTCGCATTTGAAATTGCAGTTCTATACACGTGACGATGAGTTCCGTACCCCGTCGCAACTCAAGTATTGGCGTGTGCTTTACTCGCCATATACCGATTTGGCAATCAACCTTAAGCATTCGTGGCTGTTCAAGTCCGACACTTTGCAGGAGGGCCAGCAGGGAATGGCTGTTGTGGCGTTTGAAAATGTAGGTCAGCAGGGTGCCGACAGTGTTTTGGCGCATTATTGGATTCAGACCGAGACAAACCGCATTGTGGAAATAGGGTACAAACGGCTGAAGCCATTGGCACCTGGCGAGTTTGTAGTCGATACCGCCTATTTTGGCACTTTGGAACTCGACCCTAACTGCGTCTTCTTTGCCGAACTGAATCCTATGCCATTAGGCGCATCAACCTATGACCAAATGGAGCAGACGCATTTCAACAATTTCCTTCAGAAACCGTTCTGCGTTGTTACAGACAAGCGCAATCCGTTAATGGACGTCACTTTCGACGGACGTCATATCCGCGACGGCGAGTTGATTTCATCGAAGCCCGTAATAGAGATTAGCCTTGCCGACGATAACGAATACCTGCATCTTTCCGATACAAACCTCATTTCAATTTATTTGAAATCGATGTCAACGGGGGTGGAGCAAAAGGTTGAGTTGAGCGGGAATCCAATAGAGACCATTCCGTCCGTCGATGACAACGGAAGCCGTCTGCGGTTGGTTTGGACGCCAATGCTCATCGACGACACCTATCAGTTGCGTGTCCGTGCGCACGATGCTTCGGGCAACGAGTCTGGCACCGACGATTATCTTATTTCGTTCAGCGTGATTAGCGAGAATTCAATTTCCGAAGTCTATGCTTATCCAAATCCGTTCAGTTCGTCAACGCGTTTCGCATTCGAACTTACAGGCTCTGCATTCCCTGACGAGTTGCAAATCGACATATACAATGCGCAGGGAACAGTGGTCAAGACCATAACTATGGCCGACCTTGCCGACGTGCACATTGGCTGGAATCCTTCAGCCTATGTTTGGAACGGCACAAATTCAAACGGCGCGCTTTTGCCTTCGGGCCTCTATTTCTACAAGGTTACGGTAAAACTGAACGGCAAGACGCATCCAACCCACAACTTTGGCACTGCAAGTTACCTCACCAACGGCGTCGGTCGAATCTTGATTGTACGTTAAAAAGATGAGCGAATCGCTTATCTTAAAAATAAGCCGGAACAAGTCAAATCCTAAATCCTACATCCTAAAGCCTAAATTCTAATTGTACATAAGTTGGAACAAGTTAAATCCTACATCCTAAATCCTAAATGAATTAGTTTTCAGGTGCCAACGGGAACGATACAAAGAACGATGAGCCCTTGCCTGGCTTTGAATAGAACCATACTGCGCCATTGGCGTCTTCCACAATATTTTTGACAATGGCAAGACCGAGACCTGTACCGCTTGTCTTTGTGGTGAAGTTTGGCTGGAATAGTTTGGCTTCGGTTTCCGACGATATTCCCGTGCCATTGTCCTGAATCTCGACAATTGCGCGCCCCTTGAAGCATCGTAGCGATATGTTGATGCGTCCGTTGCGTTTCTTTGGAATGGCTTGAATGGCATTCTTTATCAAATTGTTGAATACCTGAAGCATACGCTCGTTGTCGGCGACAATTATTACTGTGCGTCCAGCGGGTGCTATGAACGATATTTTTGTCGATGTGGTGTCGCGGAACAGTTCAACGCTTTGGTTTATGCGCTCGTTCAGGTTTACAAGTTCAGTACGGCCTTCGGGCATTCGGGCAAACTGCGAGAATTCCGATGCAATCGACGACAGACTGTCAATCTGCTCGATAAGTGTGCGAGCCGTGTTGGCGAATCGTTCGTTGAAGTCAGGGTCGCCGTTGCGTTGTGAGCGTTCAAGCAGTTGCACGCTCAACTTCATTGGCGTGAGCGGGTTCTTGATTTCGTGTGCCACCTGACGGGCCATTTCGCGCCAGGCGCTCTCACGTTCCGATTTGGCAAGCCTTGTTGCGCTGATGCTCAATTGTTCAAGCATCAGGTTGTACTCGTTTACAAGTTCGGCAATCTCATCGTCGCCAGCATATTCAACACGTTGGTTGCTCTTCCCAAGGTCGATGTTGCGTATTCGCTGTTGAACGGCTACAATAGGCTTTGTTATTCGGTTCGAAAGGAATATGGCTATGAGCACGCTCAATACCACCAGCACCACGTATATGTTGATAACCGTCACAGACACGCCTGCAAGTTCCTGACGCAACGATGTCTGCTTTATGAAGTATGGCAGATTGATGTATGCCAGCAATTTGTTCCTTGAATTTATGAATGGCACGTAGGCCGAGTAGTAGTCGAGTTCGCCTATGTTTTCCTTCTGCACAATCCTCGATTTCTTGTTCATCTCAAGTTCGCGGAAAGCCGTTGCGTTCATCTTTTCGCTCGTCAGTTTGCGTGAATAAACCTCGCGTCTTGATGTGGCAAGCAGGTTGCCCGCCTGGTCGTAAAGGTTGATGTCGGTGAGAAACGTGTTAGAGAACGATGTCAGCAGGTTGTTTAGTTCCGATGCTGGTATTTTCTTTATGTCGGTGGTCCCGGAATATTTCTGTTCCATTTCCATAAGCACCGATTGCAGTTTGCTCGTCATTATGTCGTTTTGCGACCGCTGATAGTGGTTTATTGTGTAGTAGACAACACCGCCAGCCACTGACACTGAAGACAATAGCAGGATTACCAAAATTGAAGAAAGCACCTTGTTCTTGATTGTGAACCTGATGTCGAACATTTTGGTGTATGAGTTGCCGAGAGTCAGCAACAGACTTATAATCAACACAAAGAATACAAGCGTGTAGGTGAATGAGATAAGAATGTTGAACGTGTTCACCACAGGCGTGCTTACAATTATGCAGTTCTCTGAATCGCTGTTGTACATTACGTGGTTGTAGCGTTCGTAGCGGAAGTGGCTGAATTCGTCATCGTGAGTGCCGTATATCTGGCTTTCAAATGCGTATGGATAAGGCCCGGAGTGCGATGCCAGACGTCCGTTTTGGTATTTTGCGTAACTGATGTTCTGTTTGTATTTGTCGGTTTGCAGAGGCTTGTCGAGCAGTAGTTCAGGGTAGCCGAGCACCTCGTAGTTGGTCTTTGGCGACAGCCCGAAATACAGAGTCGTGTAGTCGCCTTGTATCAGTTGCACGTGTACCCTCATAAAGTACGTTGTTTCAGATGTGGCGTCCTTTATTTGGTAAAGTCCTTGAACTTTGGTCTGCGTGCCGTATCTGCGTTGGTATCTCGCATAAAACTGCTGGCAGTTTTGTGCGCTTTGGTCGGCGCCCGAAATCTCGTCGTGTTGGTTGCAGACGTTGATGTCAAAGTTGTATCGGTTTAGATATCCTGTAAAGTATTGGTTTTGAAGATATCGGCATAGATAGTCGTAGTCATAGTCGGGGTCCGACAGCAATTCTGAAAGTTGCTTGTCAGCCTTCATACTGTTCATTGCATCGGCAAGCAGAATCTCTGTGGCAGGGTCCTGCACCTGCGAAAGGCTGATGCACATAACCTCACATTCCTCGTTCTGGCGTTTTTGGCTTTCAATGCGTATGTAGTTGGTCACGTAGCCAGCAAAGATGCCTATGGTTATGGCAATGGTGGCAAAGTTGACACGCTTCACGCTTCGTATGTAGAACCACAGCATTCCTATTACGGCGAACGAAATGCACGTCAGCAGGCGCGTCTCCGACTTGTCGCCACGGATAAACAGCACTGACGCCACTATTGTTATCGGTAGGAAGAATAGCATCGTCTTCCAAAACTTGAAAGTCTTCAGCAGTTGGATCGATGCCTTGTCTAGCAAGAACAAAAATCCTACAAAACACAATACAATGATTATGTAATTAACTGTGCTGTACAGGTTTATATTTGTGATGTCGTATATTTCGAACGGAAAGTTGGAATCCCGTACCAGAATTTTCAGCGTATATGAAAGAAATGTGTAACTGCCAATCAGCACGCAAATCCACAACGATGATATGACAATCCGCCTAAATGCCGAAAATGTGTCGAGCCTTTGCAGGTGCACCTTGAAAAAGTACACAAAGAGCAGATACGTCATAACAACCACGCTTATGAGAAGGTCGCCAATGGTTGGAAACACCAACGATGACGCAAAATGCTGTGGCGTGAAAATCGACAGTTGTTCATAATACTCTTTCGGAAGAAAAACCTGGAATGCCACCCTGATGCCAATTGCCAGAAATACAAGTACGAAGAATTTGCGGTTGCTCAACCTGTTCTTTTTGATGCCTTGTTGCGCGTAAAGAAGCAAAAGCATAATGGACAACAGCAGGAACGGGAAGGCCACCTTGTGTTTTATGTCGGAATTGTCGTAGTCCTCAAGGTCGAAGGTGAACAAATAGTTGCCCTCGTTGTTGTACACCGCATTTGACGAATGAGGGTCATCGGTGGTTATCCTCAAGTTGCTCTGTATGTCAAACGACGGGTGGACAATATTGTGCAGAAAATCGTTTTCGTATGGATAATCGTATTTGACAACAATGGCGCTCACCACCGTTTTCTTGTTGCTTGACTTGTAGTGAGTGACCACGTAGGCGTTGCCAGTATTTACAAATGCGTCTTTGTACCAGTTGTTTCCTTCGGGAATTGCAATGGAGTTGTTGGTCCAGTAAACCAGGTTCCTGCCTGAATATACATATAATATAATGCCGTATCGGTCAAAAAGCCTGTCGGCCTTGAAACTCTCGCTGTTGGCAAAATCATCAACATTGTCACGTTCGGCGTATTTAATCAGAGTGTCGGTCAGTTGTTCGGCAATCAGTTCCTTCTCTTGAAGACTCGTCACAAAATCCTGACGTTCAGGCTCAATGATTTTCGATTTGCGGTTTGGGTTCAATACAGACAGCCCAATCGCAAAGCAGATGATTGTCAGAATCAGTAACCGATGACGTGCTAAAAATTTCAATGTATGGTTTATTTTGATGCCGTTAGTAAAAGTAGAAAAAAGTCAATTAATATTAAGGTTGAAGGTTTAAAGTTTAAGGTTGAAACGCTTTGCTGTTGAAAGTTTATTGATTAGTGCCCGGTAAGGTCGAGAGGTTTAGAAGTTGAGAAGTTCATTGTTCATTGTTCATTGTGAATTGAAAAATCCTAAATTCTACATCCTACATCCTAAATGTCAAACGTGGTGGTACGGTTCGCCCTTCAAAATAGTGTGGCAACGGTACAATTGTTCCATAAACAATAATCGGACCAATTGATGCGGAAAAGTCAATTTTGACAGCGAAATTTTAGCGTTAGCCTTCTTGTACACGTCGTCGGAAAAGCCGTAAGGCCCGCCAATCACGAACACCAGACGCTTGTGGCCTTGCGAAAAGATGCCACTCATCCATTCTGCCATACCCACTGAAGTATATTCCTTGCCATTCTCGTCAAGAAGCACAATGTAGTCGCCCGACTCAAACTGCTTCAGAATCATTTCACCTTCCTTGTCCTTTTGCACCGCCTCACTCAAGTTTTTAGAGTTCTTGATGTCGGGCAGAATTACAAAGTCAAAAGGCGTGTACCTCACAATCCGTTGCCAATACTTGTTGATGCCAAAATTCAGGTAATCCTCGTCGGTCTTTCCTACTGCATACAGAACTGTTTTCATAAAGTTTAAGGTTGAAGGTTGAAAGTTGAAGGTTGAAAGTTGAAATGATGAACGTTGAATCGTTTAATGATTAAAGTCAAAATATATCATCTCTATTAAATTGTTCATTGTTAATTATTAATTGTTAATTGAAAAAACGCACATCCTAAATCCTACATCCTAAATCCTACATCCTACATCCTACATCCTACATCCTAAATCCTAAATATTAATATCTTTGCGAGGTCAAAAATAGAAATTTGGTAGATGTTCCCAATCAAAAAAAAGATGCCGTTGGCATTGATTGTCGCGTTATTGTCGATGTGTTCCGTAAAGGTTGATGCGCAGGACGTTGTGGCCGACACCACAATGTTGCCCATAATTGCCACCATACAGGCAGGAAACGCCGATTCGCTGGCATTGTTCTTCAATCAGAGGGTGGAACTCTCGTTGCCCGATTTTTCGGCCATCAGCAGTCAGAATCAGGCAAAAATGATGCTTTACACGTTCTTCAAAAGCAACAAACCTACCGATTTCTCGTTAATTAGCCAGAACCAAAGCAATGGCGGGTTCTTCATAGTCGGCACAATGTCGTGCGCCGACAAGTGGTTCCGAGTCAGTTTCCTGACCAAGGACCACAATTCTCAACAGTTGATTTACCAATTTTCTATAGAATAATATGAACAATCAAGAGTACATTAAGAACTTCATAGCGCAGGCTATCAAGGAAGATGTCGGCGACGGCGACCATACCTCGTTGAGTTGCATACCTGCCGACCAAATAGGCAAGGCTCAATTATTAGTTAAGCAAGACGGCATTTTGGCTGGTGTAGAAGTGGCCAAAATGGTATTCGGCACGTTCGACAAGAACCTCAAGGTTACAACATTCATTAACGACGGCACGCCAGTCAAGAAGGGCGACGTGGCATTCATTGTCGAAGGAAGCGAACTGTCTATCCTTCAAACCGAGCGCCTTGTGCTCAACTTTATGCAACGTATGAGTGGAATTGCCACGCAGACAAGTCATTATGTCAAACTTGTAGAAGGTACTGGAACCACCATTCTCGATACCCGCAAGACGACACCTGGAATGCGGGTTTTTGAAAAAATGGCCGTAGTGATGGGCGGAGGACAGAATCACCGCATCGGCCTTTACGATATGATTCTCATCAAGGACAACCATATCGATTTTGCTGGAGGCGTTCCTCAAGCCATAAACCGTGCAAAGGAATATCTTAAGGCAAAAGGCAAGGACCTTAAGATTGAGGTTGAGGCACGCTCGTTCGACGAGATTCGCCAGATTATGGAGATAGGCGGAATAGACCGAATTATGATTGACAACTTCTCAATCCCTGACACAAAGAAGGCTGTTGAGATGATTGGTGGCAAATATGAGACAGAGGCATCGGGTGGCATAACTGACGCCAACTTGCGCGACTACGCATCTACAGGTGTCGATTTCATCTCTGTCGGCGCATTGACTCATCAGATTCGCAGTTTGGATTTGAGTCTTAAGGCCATAAAATAGCAATCGGTGGATTGACGCCGTGAAGCGAATCCTGAAACAATGAAGATTAGCAATATTGTCGAAAAATGGAGCGTCAGGCTTGCCCGTGTCGCTGAATGGCTGAAACATAAGACTTTGCCAGGGTTCGGCAAAATGTCGGTGTTCGACGTTGGCCGATTCTTTGTGCGTGGCTTGTCAAATGGCACAATGGGAATACGCTCGTCGGCCATTGCCTTCAACTTCTTTTTGGCAATGTTCCCTGCGTTGATATTCCTGTTCACCCTGATACCGTACATTCCAATTCCTGATTTTCAGACGGAGTTGATAGGCCTGCTTGAACAGTTGATACCTTCGCAGACATTCAGCATTGTCAGGGACACAATCAACGATATTGCGCAAAACCCACGAGGCGGACTGCTTTCCGTGGGTTGCATCACAACCATTGTCCTTGTGTCGAATGGCGTCACGGCGGTAATCAAGGCCTTCAACTCGTCAATCAACACTTACGAGAACCGTACGTTCATAAACCTGCGTGTCTCATCGTTGGTGATGATGGCGTTGATAACCGTTCTGCTCTCATCGGCCATTGCGTTGCTCATCTTCGGACGCTCGCTGTTGGGCTTCCTCATCAGCAAGCATATTATTTATGGTTTTGTTTCCAAAATGATGTTCTACATAGTCCAGTGGGCGATTATTTTGGCGTTGTGCCTTGTCAGCGTGTCGGTCATTTACTATTTCGCGCCAGCCAAACACACCAAGATGGGTTTCATTTCGGCTGGTTCGGTGTTGGCAACTACGTTGCTGTTGCTCACGTCGGCTGGATTTGGCTACTATTTGTCAAATTTTGGCAGTTACAATGCGCTGTATGGGTCCATTGGAACGCTTATAGCAATCCTTGTCTGGCTTAACCTTAACGCATATATTTTGTTGTTGGGGTTTGAACTGAATTTGAGCATTCGTGTGGCGCAAAAAACAAAATTTGAGGGAAAGTGATGAATCACTATCTTTGTAGGATTCTGTATTGAAAATAATTATCAAAAATGAAATTGACAAAACTATCTATTGTTGTGGCATTGACAGTGTTGGCGCAGTTGGCATCGGCACAGATTACTGAAATAGGTTTGGCATCATTCTATGCCGACAAGTTCGACGGAAAGACTACCGCAAGTGGCGAGATATTCAAGCAAAACAAGATGACAGCCGCTCACCGCACATTGCCGTTCGGAACAGTGGTCAAGGTCACAAATCTCGATAACAACCTGTCGGTGGAGGTTACCATAAACGACCGTGGACCGTTCGTTGAAAAACGCATCATCGACTTGTCGAAAGCCGCTGCTGAGAAACTGAATTATGTCAACAACGGCACGGCAAGCGTAAAGGTTGAGGTTGTAAGCCTGCCAGAAAATGCTTCTGTGCAAACCGCTGAAACGTCTAAAAACGCATCCTCAACGCCTGCATGGCCAGGCAGCAAAAAGAGCGAACCTGAAGCCGAACAGCAGCCAGCCGTTGAACAGCCTGCATCAAGTGGCGACTCGCAGACACGTGTCACTGAAGTGTCGGCACCTGCCAACGAATATTTTAAGATTGAGTCAACCCGCATTTCACCAAAGGGGTTTGGCGTGCAACTTGCCAGTTATCAAGAGGCCGCAAACCTTGTGAAACGTTGTGCCGAAATCAAGGAAAAAGTGGGCAAGGACATTATGATTCAGATTGGCGACAAGAATGGAGTCAAGGTTTACCGAATCATTGCTGGCCCATTCGAGACTCGCGAAAAGGCAGAGCATTTCAACAGCAAGTTGGAAGGATTTGGCGGCAGTTTCATTGTGACACTTGACTAACCATTCATTTATGAACATAGCCATTTACAGCCAGTTGTTGGGTTCACAGCATCAGCAGTTGCTAAAGGTGTTGTTTGAGGCGCTTGCGCGTCATCAGGCAAACATTTGGCTGCACCCGCTGTTTGCACCTGTGTTCAAATTGTGGCAACAAGACAGTGGCTTGACGTTCTCAAATGTCAGCAGTGCACCGCAAATTCCTGACAAACTCGATTTTATCATTGTTTTGGGTGGCGATGAGGGGAGTTTGATAGGTCGGGAACTTTCGGGAATATTCGGGAAATTCCCGAATTCCCTCAAATTCCCTCACATATCCTCACGCAGTTACAAGACTGTAAATAAGTGGATTAGGTTTTGAATCCAAATTTTCACGGACAGAATTGGCTTGTTCGCGAAAGTGCAAAAACATGCGGGTGTGCAGGTCAAGAGACCATTGCAGACATGTATTTCCAAAACTCCTTCCCGCGCGCGATAGAGGTTTTAGAAAAACATGACCTGCATAGCCTATATGTCTGCAAATACACCCATCGCAACCACGAGTGTGTCAACAAAAATCGGACGATGTCAACGAATTTAGGAAAGTGTCAACGAATTTAGGAAAAGAAGAAACCGCCATTATTCAATCACCACGGCTGTGCCACTGATGGCAATCATAAGCATAGAGTTGGATTGTCCCATCGTTTCGTAACCATAGTTAACGCCTACGATGGCATTTGCACCCATTTGCTTGGCGCGTTCCTCCATTTCTTTTTGTGCTGTTAATCTGCCCTCAATCATGGACTTCTCATAACTATTAGATCGTCCGCCAAACACATCGTGAACGGAGGCGAAGAAGTCCTTGACAAAGTTCATTCCAAAGATAACCTCGCCGGAGACGAGCCCTTTGTATTCTTTAATTGTGTGACCTTCAATGGTCGGAGTTGTGGTGATAATCATAGTCTAAATAATCATTTATATTTAATCTCTATTCCTTCTACTTCAGTTGATTCGGTATAGACGCGGTTTTTCAATTCTTGTGAGATATCCAATGTACGGAAGTCACTGTTAGGGTCTTTATGAATAGGGATGATTGCAGTAGTTGGATTAGCCAAATTGCAGACCTCCTCCAATGCTTCTTTGGAAGCGTGTCCAGAGGTGTGCAGTTCCATAAAATGCCACGGATGCCGATGAACAAAATCTATCGTCGACTGATTTTTCGATTTGCCTTCAGAATCTATATACCCGTGCCATTGAGAATAGATGAAAATCGTTTGGTCTAAATCAATCAGCGGAACAATCTCATCTATCAATTTTTGGAATGTTTCCGAATTGCGCACAAGCATAGTAAAACCACGCTTGGGCATGAGATAAAGCATTCCTTCATGCTTATGCCATATATTTGCCGAACGAATAGCTTTATAGGGTCCGCTTAATTTATTGGCATTACGAATTTGTGCTTGTTGGTAACTATCGGTTACGAACATACGACCATACCATTTTTTATCGTCCTCTCTATTCGGACAAGTTGCTAAATAGAAGGATAATAGCCTGTCAATATCGGTAGAGGATTGCAGTACAAAAGCGTATTTATAATCTTTAAAAATAGACCGTGCCTTCTGCATCAATTCCTTCTCTGACATCACTTTCTCGCTGCCACGAGAAAGCATAGTTCCTTCCGTTATAAGGACATCAATCGGATGTCTGGGAAGAATGAGTTTTTGGATAACTTTCAGCATACCTCCACCCATATATCCATGGTCTCGGAAGTCACCTGTATGGAGCACATATTTGTCATCGCAATGGATAAGGAACATATGCGCATCTATAGCAGAATGACTGACATAAAAAGGAGTTATTTCGATGTCTTTGTGTTCGCCGACCGTTTCGGTTTTATTAGCCGTATAAGCGATGAATTTATCAAATGTTTCTAAACTACGTGTGGCATCCAACTCAAAGAGAGGCGCATTCTTCATGTATCGCTTAAGCGTACGTACAATGTCCAACGACAATTTGCCAATGTGTTGTTTTATGCCTAATTGATGGATTTGATTTTCAAAACCGATGTGGTCGCCATGGTAATGGGTGTAATAAATATCGCTAACGCCGTCTAAGAGTTGCTCCAACTCTTTAGGGTCATCGTATTTGTCAAAAGCGAGTTTATCCCCATCGGGCAGATTATGTCCAAAGTCGATTTGAATCTTTGAGCCTTTGGCAGACTCTATTTGCGTAATGCAACCGCCAATCTGGTTGCCACGATGAATAGTGATGGTCATAGAGTTACTATTTCTTTATCGTAATAAGATTCATCCAAAATATCTCGAATTCCTATATTTGGTAGTGTTTGTTTCCCAAAAAGAAATATCGGTTGGAATGATTCATCGTGATGAATGAGATCAAAATAATCTCCTTGCTTCTTTATCAAATTGGAGACTCGGTTACACATCCATCTATTGTCTTCAAAAAGATAGCCCGACATTGTTTGTTTAGGTGTTGATGCACCATCCTTTATGGGATTGTTATTCAATGTTATAAAATAGAATTGAGGTGCTTCTGCAAAATCGCCTATTTTGGCTTCTGCTATTTGTTTTGGCACATTTACACCTAACAATTTAAGTCCTTGAATTATAGAACAAATCTCGGGCAATAGTATATCATAAGGTTTTCTACCATCCTCATTAGGTTGTGTAAAATTATAAAAATCCTCTACATGTGTCCGTATGCCACTTTTTCCTCCAATTGCCTTATTTCCATATTTTAATTCTATCAATGCGACCTTTATGGGTAACTGTTTTGATACCGCGATTAAATCGAAGCGCCATCCTTCCATACCATTCTTTGCCGCAAAGGATTTTGTATATTCCACATCTATACAGAACCAATTGGAGTCAAGATTTTGATTATTATTTATATATAAAGCGGATTGAGCTTGTTTTTCTTCCTTATGCCGTTTGTCGCTATTATTCATAGCAATTGTAAAGTCTTTTGCTAGTTCATTGGCATTTACAGAAGACTTACCAAGATAATATTCGTTAATGGTTGCTTTCATCCTCGGATTGTGTTCAATATTAATCTTGGCAAGACTATCACAATTATAGTACAAATTTATGTAACCATCTCTAATTCCAATGATGATTTTATCTTTGTTAGGTAAGTAAATGTCTGTATAATATTTACTTTCTCTAAACTTTTTTGCAAAATCTTCCGTAAGTAAGTTCCCCCTAAACGAATCATGGCAGTCTTCTGTCTTCTTAATTGTTTCCATAGTTTGACTAATTTTTCTGCAAAGTTACAACTTTTTTGCGATATGTGCAAATTTTAATAATGAATTTGCATAAAATCATTTAACCAATGGCGGCGAAGTTCGCAAATAAGTTCAAAATAAACTAAACGATTGTCCACCGCTTCCTCAGGAGAAATAGCGTCAATCGCTTTCGAGAGTTCTATAAACTCCTCCTGCATTTCTTCTTTATAGTCCTCAAGCATCCGTTTTACTTCCTTGTTGCCTTCAATGATTCTCATTAACATCTTAGCCATCTCCACTTCTTTGAGGTCAATAGCGATGTTGCAAAGAAGCCCCAATAATTCGTCATAGCGATAGTGGACATACGATAAACGAGTTTGCATTGTAATCAGCATAGCCAAGCCATACGCTAACGCAACTTGCCGATTATCCCCCTTTTCGGCTATCAAAACGACATTCTCCATCACCTTTTCTATCATATCATTAGT
>CALABN010000079.1 GCA_937885735.1 uncultured Bacteroidota bacterium
ACATTTCTTGGTTCGAAAAGTTGGTGGAATTCATACATTTAAGAACGTCTTCAAAAAAAGTTTCGAGCGGAAGAACCTTATTTACCTTGTGCGCGAAGTTGACGACAAGTTCAGGTATATGTTGCGCATTATCAACAACATACCTGGCACTGGCATTGTATATGTCCGAAACAGGCTGAAGACAAAAGAGATATCGGAATTTCTGCAACAAAACGGCATCAGCGCCGACTACTACCACGCGGGACTTACAACCGAGGTCCGCGACGCGAAACAGACAGCGTGGAAAAACGGCAGTACGCGCGTGATTGTGGCCACAAACGCCTTCGGAATGGGCATCGACAAACCCGACGTGAGGTTTGTCATACACATTGACCTGCCCGACACGCTTGAGGCTTACTTTCAAGAGGCAGGCCGTGCAGGTCGCGACGAGAAACGCGCCTTTGCCGTGTTGCTGTACCACAAGTCGGACAAGCAGAAACTAGAACAGCGCACTGTGCAGACTTTTCCAAAAATTGAAGATATAAAGCACGTTTACGAATGTTTGGGCAACTACTGTAAAGTGCCCATTGGGGGCGGAAAAGACTGCTCGTTCAACTTTGACTTATCGCAATTTGTGCAGGCATTCCGCTTGAGCCTGATTACTGTCCACAACAGCCTGAAACTGCTTCAGCAATGCGGGTACATTGAATACAGCGAGGACGTGAACAACCCGCCAAGGCTAATGTTCACAGTGGAACGCGACGACCTTTACAAGTATCAGGTGCGCAACGCCAACGAAGACAATATAATAAAGATGATACTGCGCACCACAAGTGGCGTGTTCACCGAATACAGGCCAATTGACGAAAACCTGATAGCGCAGAAACTCAACTGCTCGCGCCAAGTGGTGTACGAGTATATGAAAAAACTGGCCCACGACCACATTATCAGTTACATACCGCAAAATTCGCTACCGCAGATATACTATTCCGAGGAACGTTTGCCAGAGAAATCGCTTTACTTTGGACCAGAGCATTATCTCGACAGAAAAAAACTTTACGTTGAAAAAATAACCGCCGTTGTCGGCTATGCAACCAAGCACGAATGCCGTGTACAGCAGTTGCTCCACTACTTCGGAATGAACGACGTGCCAATGTGCGGAACGTGCGACGTATGCACACACCACAACGAACTCGACTTGACCGAATATGATTTTGAGACAATCAAATCACTGATAATAAAGCAAGTATCAGCAGAACCGACAAATGCCGACTCATTGTCCGACAAGATTGGCAAAGAGCAGAACAAAGTCAGCCGTGTGACAAGGTGGCTCCTCGATAACGGCGAACTGAAGCAGGACAGCGACGGCATTCTCCTTAACGTACAAACAGAAGACAAAAACACCAACCAACAATGAAACAGAAACTTACAGCACGCGACATACAAACCTACGTCAAACTTGCCATTTGGATTGTTGTGATAGGACTCCTCTGCTTCTCGCCTGGCGACCACATAAGCGGTATGAGGCTGTCGTCAATAATTCCCGCCTGGATAAAGCCTTACGCCGACAAAATAATACATTTCACAATGTTCTTTGTGCTGGCATTCCTGATAAAGTCGCTTCACTGGCAAAAGACCATTGACACCAAGACATACCATATATATATATTGGCAGGTGTGGCATACGCCATTTCAACCGAACTGATTCAGCATTTCTTCATCTATATGCGCAGTGGCGACATTCTCGACTTTGCATCGGACAGCGTTGGAATGGCATTGTCGATACTGGTATTCCCGTTTTATCCGAAATTCATCAGGTGGATTTTTGGTTAGCCACGGTTCTGACGGCGCAGGTTTTTCACATACGACTGAATCATAGGGAAGATACGCCCCCACTCATCGTTGATTTTTTCTACGGGGATTGAAATCGATGCATCTTCCTCGCTCATAAGTTGGCTCAAACCCTCGAGCATTTCAGTCAGCGACGGCGTACCCAAATAGGAAAATGCTGTCTTGAGCGAATGACGCTTCATCTTCATCTGCGTCTCGGCGAACATCCCCCAGGTCTGAATGTCATTGGCCTCGTAAAAATTGACGAGCGGAATCATCGTCGCGAACATAATCGCGATCAACGAAACCACTACTACGACGAAGCGGAAAGTCCACCTGGTGGTGGCGAGTTCCCAAGCCTCTTCACGCAATTCTTTAAAGGTTTTCATACGGCTGATCTACCGCCGTATATTATATCATTTTCCGACACAGAAGCG
>CALABN010000080.1 GCA_937885735.1 uncultured Bacteroidota bacterium
AACCTTTTTCCAAAATAGCTACCTTTAATTTGCTATTCTTGGTAATTAATTCATAAGCAGCAAATAAGCCAGCAGGTCCTGCTCCAACAATTGCGACATCGTACTTCATCGGCATTAATTATTATTAGCAAAAATAATCATTAAACGCCGTACTGCACTCCAATGCCATTGCATTTTTACAAAAACAGTTTTTTTTGCTGATATTTTGACAAGCAATCTTACTTTTGCGTCACTAAAATATTATGCTAATGCGTTTCAAACTAACTATTGAGTACGATGGAAGCCGCTACGCTGGCTGGCAAGTGCAAAAAGGCGAACGCACTGTTCAAGGCGCTTTTTTTGATGCTTGCAAAAAAGTTTTTGGCGAGACAAGATTTGAATTGTTTGGTTCCGGCCGCACCGATGCAGGTGTTCACGCCTTCGGACAGGTTGCACACCTCGAAGTTGACACAAAGATTTCGGCAGAACGGCTTATGCTAAGCCTCAACGACAATCTGCCATACGACATCAACATATTGTCGGCCGAACAGGCAAACCCAAAATTCCACGCTCGATACGATGCCGTTGAACGCAGCTACATCTACCTTATTTCGAAACGCCGCACGGCTTTCGGGAAAAGCAACGTATGGTGGGTTCGCGACACTCTGGACATCGAACAGATGAAGCAAGCCGCCAATGTCATGAAAGGCCGCCACGACTACGCTTCGTTCACCGACAAGGATGCCGAATCGCCTACTACAATTGTAAACATTACTGGTGTTGACATTTACGAGACCAAAGACTTGATTGCCATTCACATAACCGGTTCGCACTTCCTTTGGAAAATGGTTCGCCGGATGGTTGGCGTGCTGGTTGAGTTTGGCCGCGGGAAACTCACTATGGTTGACCTCGACAATATGTTCGAATCGTACTCGTCGCTGCCTGCAAAACTCACAGCGCCTTCGGCTGGGCTTTATCTTGAGCACGTCTACTACAAGGGCGAACGTACCGTACGTGGGCCACATCTGGTGCCTCAACTGCTTAGGCTTAAATAGGATTTCACTATCACTCAAACAGATAAAAAAATGCGGTTAAAAAAGCCGCATTTTTTGTATGAACCAAAATATTGCAAATCCGATACAAACTTTGTAACTTGACAAGGCTATTCTAAAAATGAATATGCCTTAATTGTTTAACTAAATTCTAAAAGAAAATGTCACCAACAGAAATCATCACCTTAGTTGTAGTCGGCGCATTGGCTGGTTGGCTGGGCAGCCTGCTTTTCAAGAAAAAAGGTCTTGGTTTTATCGGCAACTTCATTGTGGGCATTGTCGGATGCTTCCTTGGCGATTGGATTTTCGACGTTTGCAACATCAGCCTGAAACTTTTCAAAGGCGACTGGAAATGGCTTAACACCGTGATTATTGGAGCAATAGGCGCTTTTATAATCCTGGCGGTCATCAACATCCTGTTTAAAGGAAAAGGCAAAAAGAAATAATCACCAATCGACAACAAAGGGCTGAACTGAAATTCAGACTTTTGTGTTTTTCAAAAAAAACGCACAACAATGACAATAACAGAGCATTTGTTCAGCCTTCAGGACCTTGGCTACCGCGACTTTAAGGCCCGGCTGATGCCAACCATCGACAAGGAAACAATCATAGGCGTGCGCACGCCCGCCTTGCGAAAATTTGCAAAACAGATTGCAAAAACCGGCGACGCAGCAGCGTTCATCAGCCAATTGCCACATAAATATTACGAAGAGAACAACCTGCATGCATTCATTGTTGAACAGATTGCCGACTACGACGAGGCCATCCGGCAAACCGAACGTTTCTTGCCTTACATCGACAATTGGGCAACCTGCGACTCATTCTCGCCAAAGGCATTCAAGAAGCACACTGCGGAACTGCTTGAAAATGTGAAAGCATGGATAAAAAGCACGCACACCTACACTTGCCGTTTCGGCATTGAGATGCTCATGAGCTTCTACCTCGACGACCTGTTCAGGCCTGAATATTCTGAAATGGTTGCCACCGTAAGATCAGACGAGTACTACGTAAAAATGATGATTGCCTGGTATTTCGCCACTGCGCTCACCAAGCAGTACGATGCCACAATTGGCTACATTACAGGCAAAAGGCTCGACTCCTGGTGCCACAACAAGACCATACAGAAAGCCATTGAGAGTTTCTGCATCAGCGACGAGCGGAAAGCATTTCTGAAGAGGCTCAAGGTATAATGGTCCGCCACACAGA
>CALABN010000081.1 GCA_937885735.1 uncultured Bacteroidota bacterium
GGTTGATAACGGAGTAATTGCAGTTGGCGAAGGCGCTAATATGCCTTGCAGTATTGAAGCAATTAATTATTTCTTGCAAAATAATATCTTATTTGCTCCTGCAAAAGCTGCAAATGCCGGTGGTGTTGCAACAAGCGGGCTTGAAATGTCGCAGAATGCAATGCACCTCAGTTGGAGTGCTGAGGATGTCGATGCACGACTCCATGAAATCATGCATGGCATACACAATCAGTGTCTACTGTATGGCAAGCAAAGCGACGGATATATTAACTATGTTAAGGGTGCCAATGTAGCAGGCTTCATGAAGGTGGCAAAAGCCATGATGGCGCAGGGTATTGTATAATGCCAAGCCAAGGTGCTTTATTTAGGCACAGAGTATTGTTTGATTACTTTTGATTATTACACAACCATAAACTGTACGAATGGGGACTGCGTGATGCCGTTCCCATTTTTCGCTCTAAAAACTATGTTTTACAACATAAAACATTCCATATCAAAGCGAAAATTACCGTGCCTAATAATATAATCCAACTATATATAAAATAAAATATGTATCTTTGCGCGTATTTTATACATTTTGGAAATTATATAATAAAGATGGCATCTATTAAAAATTTGACAAAAGCATTAGTCTACGTATCTGCTGCTACGACTTTTTTTTCATGTTCTCAGAAAACAGAAGTGAATGAAGAGATCGGAGCTGTAAAGACTGGTAAATATCACAATCTTTTTACCGAGGTATGCGGCATTCCTGAAGAGGAAGTACAACTGCGTATCGATTCACTATGGAAACACTTCTTCACACCTGGCGACTTTGCAAACTTTGATGGTCCGGAAGAGACTTCCGTATACTACGAAAAAGGAGACGATCTGGGTTACATATTCGATATCGGAAGCAACGATGTCCGCACCGAAGGCATGAGCTACGGATTGATGATCATGGTACAATGGGACAAGCAGGAAATGTTCAACAAACTATGGCGCTGGACAAAGAAATACATGCAGCATCAAGGCGGAAACCGCGACGCATATTTTGCATGGAGCTGCAAAATAACTGGCGAGCAGAACTCTCCAGGTTCAGCATCAGACGGCGAACTTTATTTCATAACCTCACTTTTACTTGCATCAAACCAATGGGGCAACGATGGTGAATTCAACTACCTTGCAGAAGCACAACGCATCCTGAATGCAATGTTTTCAAGAAAGGGCTATAACGAGAATATGGGCTTCGGTCCATTCGGACAAAGGCCTCCAAAACCAGACAGTACAAAAAACGCAGGCCAGAAACCAGCACAAGCGCCTCAAATGCCTGCATTCAAACCAGGCATGAAATTTCCTGAACCAGAAATCCTGAACATCATCAACACAAAGGAAAAACTCATCACATTCGTACCAGATGGTTTTGGCGCCAGCTATACCGACCCTTCGTACCACATTCCTGCCTTCTACGAGATTTGGGCAAAATATGCTGAAGACGGTCGTGCCGATTTCTATATGGAATGTGCACAAAAGTCGCGTGAATACCTGCACAAGGCTTGCGACTCTATCACTGGCCTGAATCCTGACTACTCAAACTACGACGGTTCAGTAAGGATGCCACCACGTGGCGACTGGGGCGCAAAATTCCGCTTCGACTCTTGGCGTGTTCCAATGAACATTGCACTTGACTATACATGGAGTGGAGCCGATGCCGACTGGCAGTTCGATTACGGCTATCGCATGCAGACATTCTTCCGTAGCCAGGGCGTAAGCACTTTTGTCGACCAATACAACCTTGACGGCACACCTTGTGAAAACATAGCGGATGCTGGCGGTTACAAAGCACTGCGCCACTCACTTGGCTTGGTGGGCACAGTTGGCGCACTTTCGCTAACTCAGCCGTTGCGCAACAGCCGCGACTTCATTGACGAGTTGTGGAACTCAAAGCACGAACCTTACGAGGACGGCTACTTTGATGCATACTACGACGGTCTGCTCAACTTGTTTGCATTGATGCATTTGAGCGGAAGATATGTTCCTATTGAGAAAAAGTAGTTTGTAGTAAGGTTGGAAGTTTAAGGTTAAAGGTTGAAACACAAAACCTTATAATAACAAGCCATTAGACTTCAAATCTTTAACCTGACACTATAGATGGCAATAAAACAACCGCCCCAACTTGAGTTTCAAGTTGGGGCGGTTTGTTTTTTGTACCATTTCTTCCACCTATTTTGCCAAATTAAGACACTTGCCTTTATTTGTTTTGAGTATTTTTATTTCTAATAAAAAGGGTAAAAAGCTTTTAAAGATAATCGACGTAGTGCAAATTGTA
Organism: uncultured Bacteroidota bacterium; assembly: GCA_937885735.1. The sequence continues at coordinate 2,309 of CALABN010000081.1, forward strand.
TGAATTTGGAAATTCATCTATAAATGAAATCTCGACTTTGGACATATACGGTTTTGATGATGCTTCCGATAGTATTTCTCGGAATGCAGCAATCGGTGTATGCGGTTGATTTTCATAATATAAACGACATCTACCACATCTCAATTCGCGAAACCAACTCGGTGGTCAAGGACGATAACGGATTTGTGTGGATTTCGTCGCGAATGGGCATATTGAGACTGACAAGCGATGACTGTCGCACATACCAACTGCCATATGAAAAAATGAATATGGTGTACGTGAAAATGGTCTTCAGTCATGGTAAATTATTGACTTACAACTACGGCGGACAAATTTTCACATACAATGCCACAACCGACAGGTTTGAACCATACATCGACATTGCCCAATTATTAAATGACAATGGATTGACAATTAGCAAATTATTGATTGAAAACAACAAGAATCTTTGGATATCAACTTCAAAAGGATTAATGCACTATAATGGTGAAAATCTGGTCATCATTGATAAACAGGGTCCTATAGACAACATTGAGTGGATTGACGACACAACTTTGTTTGTTGCCCGCAGGCATGATATGCAAATATTGAACACCACAAGCCTAAAAACGACAAAGTCAGTATTCCAACCCATAGGGAACATGATAAAGTCATGTCTGCACTTCATCAAAAATGACGGCAAAATGTGGATTGGGACAAAATCTAACGGACTCATCCTATATGACTTGAATAAGGATGAACTGACGCCAATAAATGCACAAGATATGCCCAAGCAGCCTATTCTCGCACTTGAACCCATGAACGACAGCATCATGCTCATTGGCTACGACGGGCAAGGCGTTTGGAAATTTGACTGCAAAAGGCACAAAGTGTTGGAAATATACAAGAACGACAACAACAACCCTAATTCGCTTCAAGGCAACGGAGTTTACGGCATCTTATGCGAACCTGACAACAAGGTGTGGATTTGCACATACAGCAACGGCGTATCATTCTTCAACATTGAGCCACAGGTAATAACCCATACCGAACACAAGATAAACGACAGCAACTCACTGAGCGACAACAATGTAAATAGCATTATCGAAGATCGGAACGGCAACATCTGGTTTGCCACAAACAACGGAATCAACCGATACAATCCACACACAGGCAAATGGTTGCGTCCCCTATCCGACGAGCATGGCCAATCGCAGGTTTTTCTTTCTGTTTGCGAAGATGCCGACGGAAACATATGGGCAGGTACATACTCGTCAGGCGTTTATGTGCTGGACCGCAACGGGCGACTTATATCACACTTTTCGAGCAAATTCGGCAATACCAACTATTCCAATGATTTTGTATTTGACATTATGAAAGATAGTCAGGACAACATCTGGATTGGTGGTGTGAACGACAACTTTTACAGATACAAGTCGAGCAAGTTTTACGAATACTCGTATGTGCCTCTGAACACCTTTTCAGAACTTGACGACCGCCACATTCTTTTGGGATGCGTCAGCGGATTGATAATGGATGATAAGGAAACCGATGAGAAAACCGTCTTGATAGACCACATGATAATTAATGACATGCTTGTTTGGAAAAACTACATTTGGGTGGCAACCAACGGCAACGGCCTGCTAAAACTCAACATGAAGACCAACGAAACGGAAAAGTTCGACATAAAGTCGGGCCTTCCTTCGAATTTTGTGACAAGCATACTATACGCCAATGGCTATTTGTGGCTGGGAACTGAATCGGGACTATGCAAATTCAATCCGACAACAAACAAGACACTTGTTTTCACCAATGTCACTCAATTGTCGTCAGTGTCGTTCAACCGTGGTGCCAAATGCACTCTCAAAAACGGCGACATAATTTTCGGCACAAACAAGGGTGCCTTGCAGTTCAATCCTACCAAAGACCTTGAGAAACAATCAAAAGGCAAGATTTTCCTACAAGACATAACAGTTGCCGGACGTTCAATCCGCCAGATATGTCAGCTCGACAAGCCAATAGACAAACTTGAAAAGCTAACTCTAGACTATACACAAAACACTATGCGCGTGGAACTTGTACCGATTGGCAACATTGCCGGTCCAAAATTCTCGTGGAAACTCGAAGGTCTTGACAATGACTGGAACCAGCCTACAAGCGACCGCACAATCAACTATTCCAATATTCCTAACAAGAGTTTCAAACTACATATAAAATTGTACGACAATACATTATCAAGCATAATCGATGAACGGACCATCGCCATTAGCGTCACACCGCCATTCTGGCGCAAATGGTGGTTTCTTCTAGCCTGCTATATCATTGTGGGACTGGGTGTTTTCATAATGATATCGCAATACATTGCCAACCTTAAACGCCAGCACGCTGAAGACAAAATACGATTCTTCACCAATACGGCCCACGACATGCGTACTTCACTGACGCTTATCAAGGCGCCTATTGAGGAACTACAGAACGAAGTAAAACTTTCGGCAAAGGGCATCCATTATCTCGACATCGCCAGCAAGCAAGTGAAGCAACTATCGCTAGTTGTCACTCAACTTATGGATTTCCAGAAGACCGATATAGGG
>CALABN010000082.1 GCA_937885735.1 uncultured Bacteroidota bacterium
GGAGACGCAGCCGCAAAGCGTCGGCTTCTCGATGGAGGATCTGGCAATGAAATCCATGAACTACCTTCAGCGCTATGCGGATAACAAGATCAAAGACGCCATTGGCAAGATCCCCGTTGTCGGCGGCACGGTCAAAGACTCGACGCTAAGCGTTGAAGTTAACTCCGGCAGAATTTTTGCAGGCGGCATTGCAGGCTACAACAAGGGCACTATCAGCAACTGCTTCAACAATGGAACCATATCGGGCAAAACAAATGTAGGCGGCATTGCTGGCCAAAACGACGGAGGCTCGATAAGCAACTGCCACTACCTGAACGGCTGCGCAAAAGATGGAAACGGCTTCCCGCAAAACGGAGTCGGCAACAATGTTAGCAGCAATGCCACAACAGATGTCGACGGCAATACAAACTCGGCCACAGAAGATGAAATCAATAAAGGTAAAATCTGCTACTTGCTGAATAATAGTATAAAAGACGGCATTTGGCGCCAAGATATAAGCAACGCTAATTCATACCCTTGCTTCAACGGCCCAACAGTGAATTACAATGGCAGCGCATACGTAAACCCTGCATTCGAAAAAGTCGAAAAGGGCAATCTGACACCAAACAAGTCAACATATTACCAGGGCGACCCTATCGACCTTACAGGCATCACTCTTATTGAAAAATACAACGACAACACAACTGTTACAATTGACGCACAAGATGCCCTGAAAAAAAATCTGCTTACCGTAACTGGATACGACAGCACCAAATACGGAGACCAAACAATAGGAGTTATATATAGGGGAACGTCGTTCAGCAATATAACCACTGTCATTGTAAACCAATTGTTCGTAAAGGCAATGGAGGTTACAAACTGCAAGAACGAGTACAATGTGAATGACGAATTGGACCTTACAGACGGCGAATTGATGGTTACGTTCAACAGCGGAAACATACAAACGGTCAGATTAAGAGACAATAAAATCAGCGTAAGTGGTTTCAACAGCACAAAGGGCGGCGTCATCACTCTGAATATCAAATATACAGACAAATTCGCCCCTGCCGACTCTATCAACTACAATGTCAACATTGTAAAAGCAGTTGAAAGCATCAAGGCAGAAAATTACAAGACAATCTATGCAAAAGGCGATGATTTTGGCTACGAATTTGGTCACCTTGTTGTAACTTACAACGACGGGACAACCGACACCTTAAGTTTCGATGCTGAAGGCATTACGTTTGGAAATTTCGACACTGAAACTACTGGCGAAGGAAAAGCCGCTTTTGTATATTATAGCGAAAAAATGTGCACTATCAACTATAATGTAGTTGCCCAAAAGTCGGTAGCCAATATAACAGTAGTGAATCCTGCCACAATCTACTATGTAGGCGACGAATTCAACTACGAGGCAGGCTTACTGCACGTTGAATACAACAACCTAACCACCGAAGACCTGAAACTTGACGATGCAGGTGTCACAATCAGCGGGTTCAATTCGGCAAGGGCAATAGACGACAAGGAGTTGACCGTTTCTTTCGGCGGCAAAACCTGCACCTACACAGTTGACATACTTGAGATTGAAATTGAAAGCATCAGCCTACAAGGCGCACAAACTGAAATTGAAATCAATCAAAGACTTGACAGGGAAATTGGCCAACTGATGATTATCTACAACAATGGCGATATAGATTCATTGCCATTCAGCAACAACAGAATAAATGTTTTCGAATACGACAACACCAAATTGGCTGACAGTCTGGAAATCACATTGTTCTACAGTGGAATGTATGCAAAACATTATGCCGACATCATCTGCCACCACAACGACACAATAGTCGAGAATAGCGACATTGTCGCTGCAACCTGCACCGTGGCAGGCTCACACACCGAGACAGGCAAGTGCCGCATCTGCGGAACGCAACTGTTCAGCAACAGAATCACCGATGCCGCTTTGGGCCACAAGCCTGCCGAGGCTGTAAAAGAGAACAATGTTGTAAACGGCAACAAGACATCTTACGACATGGTTGTCTATTGCTCTGTGGACAGCGTAGAGTTGCACCGCCACACATTTGAGGTTACTAGCGCCAACACCGACACTGTTTATGTTGACAAGATTGTGAAAGATACAGTATATGTTGACAAGATTGTGAAAGATACAGTTTATGTAACTGATACAGTTTATGTAACTGATACAGTTTACATCAATGACAACGACGATAACATTGCCATCAACCGTACAAAAGCAATGATCAAGGCTTACCCAAATCCTGTAAAACAAATTTTGTACGTCAATTTCGATGAATACGTCGACATTGAAATGTTCAACGAACAAGGTTCAATGGTTTACAAAAGCCAGTTCAGCACAGATTCTCACGAGATAAATGTTGTTGATTTTCCTGACGGAGCCTATGTGATAAAGGGCTCAAATGGTAGCACTAGCAGGGTTATCGTTCAGTAACTCATTAGTTATCATAGGTTATATCAGGTGGGGGACACGGCGCAAGCCTGTTCCCCTTTTTTTGTTGTCATTGTGCAATTTGTCTTGTGAAAATGAATTAACAAATCAATGATTCAACATTATTTACTATAATTGAAATCTATATGTCAGTTAGTGACATAAATTCTGTATTTTATATAAATTATTGATATATAACAATATGAATAATAATAACAAAATCGACCGCCGTCAGTTTTTGAAGGTGATGGGTGGTGGTGCGGTTGCAACAGCAACGCTTCTTGCAGGATGCTCGTCTAACGACAGTTCATCGGCTGCTGAAACCGTGTTGGGCGATATCCCAACCGATAAAATGACATACCGTACCGACATTCACGGACAAAAAGTCTCACTGTTGGGTTACGGCTGCATGCGTTTTCCAACCAAAGGCGGAGCTAGCGGGCGTGAAGACCGCAATAACGAACTCGACCAGGAACAGATAAACCGCCTTGTCGATTATGCTATTGAACACGGTGTCAACTTGTTCGACACCTCGCCGGCCTATTGTCAAGGAAAGTCGGAGGGGGCTTTAGGCATAGCCTTGAGCCGTCACAAGCGAAGCGAGTATCTGGTCTCGACCAAATTGTCAAATTTCGGCAACAATTCGCGCGAGGCAACCATGGAAATGTACCTTAACTCAATGCGCGAGTTGCAAGTCGATTATATCGATTACTACCTGCTTCATGGAGTGGGCAATAAGGCCACATTGGAGTCTCGTTATCTTAACAACGGAATGCTCGACTTCCTGCTCGAGGAACGCAAGGCAGGCCGTATCCGCAATTTAGGATTCTCATTCCATGGCGACCAGATGGGCTTCGATTACATGATGCAGATGCATGAACGCTACAACTGGGATTTCGTGCTCATTCAGCATAACTACGTCGATTGGCATAACGCCAAGACCATGAACCCGCGAAACATGAATTCGGAGTATTTGTACACCGAACTCGAAAAACGCAACATACCCGTATTCGTGATGGAGCCTCTAATGGGTGGGCGCCTTGCCGATATGAACGACCATGCAACGGCATTGCTCAAGCAGCGTGATCCAAATGCCAGTGTCGCCTCGTGGGCATTCCGTTTCGCCGGTTCAAAGCCTCGAATACTTTCTGTACTGAGCGGCATGACTTATATGGAGCATCTGCAGGACAACCTGCGTACATACTCGCCACTCAATCCGCTTTCCGATGATGAGTATGCTCTGCTCGACCAGATAGCCACGCAATACGCCACTTTCCCAATGGTGCCTTGCAATACCTGCCAGTATTGCATGCCTTGCCCTTACGGCTTGGATATCCCGGGCATTTTCAGCCACTACAACAAGTGCATCAATGAGGGACTAATGGTTGAAGAACGTCAGAACGAAGAGTACAAAAAGGCTCGCAAGGCATTCCTTGTCGGCTACGACCGCAGTGTGCCACGTCTTCGTCAGGCGGACCATTGCACAGGTTGCAACCAGTGTGTCAGCCATTGCCCGCAACATATCGGAATACCTCGAGAGATGCAGCGTATCGACAAATTCGTTGAGGAGCTTAAACGCGATGGTGCTGAAATGGGGCCGGCTGTCATTCTTTCGGCCTTGTCGCGCCAGTTGGAGGAGGATCGCTATTCATGCGTAGTTTACAACAACGACGTAACACGCACATATTCACAGCGTGGAGTCCTCGACTTGTACGAATTGGTTAGTTCAAAAAGCGAATTCCTGAGTGGTGCTGTAATGGCCGACAAGATAATTGGCAAAGGGGCTGCGGCAATGATAGTGTTGGGTGGAGTGAAGGCTGTCAGCACAGGAGTCATTTGCTCGTCGGCATTGAAAATGTTGAAGGACAACGGTGTCAAGGTTTATTTCGATGAGGAGGTCGACCACATCGACAACAATGCAAAAACCGATTGGTGCCCGCTTGAAAAACGTGTCAAGGACGTCGCTACGCCACAAGAATGCTGGCCAGTGATAGAGCAGTTTGTCGCTGACCTTAAGGCTGGCTTGATTTAGATTGTTGTGGTTGCTTGTTGGGAAATTGCTGATTCTGGTTTTCCTCGACGAGTTGTCAGTGAAATCAGCATCACCCGATAGCAGTCAATGTGCGTCTCGTTAAAATTTTTAATCATTTGTGTCTGACAAATGTTTATGTATTTTGAAATACAATAAAACCTATGTTAATCGGTTATCCCGATACCTGTCGGGATTGTGTCATCTGTGTTCTAAACGCGTTAGCAGATACCAATAATAATTAATAATCAACAGTGGACGATTTGTTTTATATGCGCAAGGCGCTCGAACAGGCAAAAATGGCCTTCGACAAGGATGAAGTGCCAATTGGCGCCGTTGTTGTCTGCAACGGGCAGATAATAGCCCGTGCCCATAATCTCACCGAGACGCTCAACGATGTCACTGCGCATGCCGAGATGCAGGCAATAACGGCATCGGCCAATTATTTAGGTGGAAAATATCTTGATAATTGCACATTGTATGTCACTGTCGAGCCTTGCCCAATGTGTGCCGGTGCATTGGCATGGGCGCAAGTCAAGCGCATAGTTTACGGGGCGCCCGATGTCAAGCGTGGTTGTATGCGGTTCAGTGGAATACTTCACCCCAAGACAGTGATTGAAGGAGGCGTGATGGAGCAGGAGTGCTCTGCATTAGTCAAGGATTTCTTCGCGAGAAAACGTAAATAGGCTTTGTAAATAATTGATTTTTAATTGCAAATAAGTTTTAATCATGCTCTGGATGGGCATAAGACAGATTTCAGGTGGTTGTCAAAACTGGTCAATCCAGTCATCTAAAATCTAATCACAAAATCTCCCGTAGTAAACAGATTAAATCCTAATCCCGACAACCAATTGGTCGTCGGTCTGTCGGCATACAGAACCAAGACTCGATGTCCGCCATTTTACCAATGAATCTTCAATAATGGCCTTCTGTTCGGCAAATGGTTTGCTGCTGTTCTCAAGAAGCACGTCGTTAAGCCTGTCAGCCGTTAATTTGACACCTCTATCCTCATTGCTGATTTGGTTTGTAATGCCGTCAGTGTAGAAGTATAGTATGTCGCCCTTTTTCAGGTCGATTAGGTTGTTAGTGAAAGGATGTGCATTTTTCTTTAAATATCCAACAGACATCTTGTCGGCTGAGTATTTTGTGATGCAGCCGTCTCTTACTAAAACTAACGGAATGTATGCGCTTGAATATTGCATAGTCAGGTTACGTGTGTCAAATATGCATAAGGCAATGTCCATTCCATCGAGCAGAAGACCGTCCTCTTCCGATTGATGAAGCGCTATGTTTATTTTAAGTCGCAGTTTGTCAAGAATTTCGGAGGCGGATATCTTTTCTATGTCGGCTGAGGAGACAATGTCGTTGATTGATGTGATGCCGAGCATGCTCATGAATGCGCCAGGAACACCGTGCCCAGTACAGTCGGCTACGGCAAGAAACTTGTAGCATCCAATTTGCTGCGCCCAATAGAAATCGCCGGATACAATCTCAACAGGGTTCCAGTATATTAGGCTATCGCCGAATATCTCATTTATATTCTCCTGAGAAGGAATGATGGCCGTTTGAATCTGTTTCGCATACTTGATGCTCGACATGGCTTCATAGTTTGCGTTGGCAAGTTCATCGCGTTGCGACTTGAATTCCTCTTTTTTCTTGTAAAGAATCAGGTTCATATTGTGCCTGCGTCTTGAGTTCTTCGATATCTCGATGGCTAATCCAGACAGCAATGCAATGAACAGCAGTATGGCGCTCATAAGTATGTATTTGCGTTTCTGCTTTTCCTTGAATAGGATTTCCTTTTTCTTCTCTTCAATCTGATGCTTTTGCATCTCTATTTTAAACTCGGTTTCTGCATTCGATTTTATCGAATTCTCGTTGAATGCCCTGTCATAGCTTTGCTTTTTTGTCTTGTTGAACAAGTTGGTGTATGAAAGTGCGTTCTTGTAATCACCAATGGCCAGTGAGTATGACTTGTAGCATGCATATATTTCAGGCATGTTTCTCTGATATATTGGGTTGCCATAGGCGTATCCCATCACTTCCTTCAATAATTCTTCACATTTGGTGTAGTTCCCTTTTGCAAGTTGTATTTGGAAGTCGCTCAATTGCAAATTCATTTTCATGATTTCATAGAAACCATTGTCTTTTGCCAGTTTGGTGGCCATTTGGCATAGCAGTTCGCAACTATCGAGTGTATGCGTTTTTTGTGTTTTTGTTTGTAGGTTGGCAATGTCTATGTAAGTTTGGATGGCGCATATATCTGTATTCAGGATGTAGAAGTCCAGATTCATGTTGTTGGCCATCTTGCTGGCAATGTCGCTGTGTCTTTTCGCAAGCATCAGTTGGGCAGTATCTTCAGTGCTTTCGTATTTGTCTAGGTGGGAAAGTGCAATGTAATGATGGTCAAGCATAACCTGAATGTCCAGATTGTTTTCTGCATCAATCTTCAATGCGTCGTTGAAGTATTTTTCAGAAGCATCATATATTTTGAATGAAAGGTACACAATCCCGAGGTTGCGAAGTGAGTAGGTGACCAAAGGGTTGTTCTCTTTTGTCATTATGTCCATCGCTTCGTGAAAATGCTTGTTGGCGGAGTTGAAGTCTCCTATCGCTTCAAAATTCTCTCCGAGTGAATTGTGGCAAAAGGCCGATTCCATGTTTAGTTTCAGCGAGTCGGTTATCTTTAGTGTCTTGAAATAATATTTCAGGGCTTCGTTCGGATTGTCGGTCATTTGGCAATACCAGCCCATATACCTGTAGGCGCGGGCTGTCCATTGTCTTCCAATTTTAAATGACAGTGTATGAAGTATTTGTGCGTATTTTAGTGTTGAATCAACATTCGGGTGGTTGCTGCAGATGCGTACCAGGATATTAGCTTTTGTTGTGTCGTCAGGCAGTGAGGGCAACACTTTTACCAGACTGTCAACTTGTATTGCAGTGAGTGCATAGTTTTGGGCATTGGCACTTGCTAAACCAAGCAACATTGTCATAATCAATGCTATTGTCAGTCTGTATGTCGCCTTAGTTCGCATAGTTGTTAGCCGGTTTTACTGATAATCTGATGCCAATAAGCAGTTCGTCGTCTGTCTGTATGGAAATCTTTCCTTTGTTTTTACACCAATTGCCTATTGTATCAAGAAGAATTCTTCTCTGTTCTTCGAATGGCTTTTCGTGGATGCTGTTCAAGATGTTTGTCAACTTTTTGGTGGTGAATTTCACCTCTTCGCCTTTCTCGTTGAAGCCAAATTGGTCTGTTATGCCATCAGAGAACATATATATTATGTCACCGTTTTCTATGTCTATAATGTTGTTAGTGAAAGGCTTCTGCTTGTCCGACAAATAACTTACTGGCATTTTGTCGGCCTTTATGGTCAGTTCCTTGCCTTTGTTGACGATTACAAGAGGTCTGAATGCACCTGCATACTGCATCTTTCCGTCGTTCTCGTTTATTATGCATAGTGCCATGTCCATGCCGTCGAGTGCCATGCTGCTTTGCTCTGTCTGGTGTAGGGAGTCCATCACCTTTTGACGCATCTGGTCCAGAATGTTGGCTGCTGTAAGTGTCCCGTCGCGGAATTGTTTCGAGGCCGTTATGTCTGACAAGGTTGACATGCCTAGCATGCTCATAAATGCGCCTGGCACTCCGTGCCCTGTGCAATCTACGGCGGTTATCAACTTTTGGTTGCCAACCTGCGTGGTCCAGTAGAAGTCGCCTGAAATGATGTTCAATGGTTGCCAAATGACAAGATGGTCGCCCCATATGGAGGTCATCTGGTCTTTGGTCGGAATCATTGAATTCTGTATGTTCTTTGCGTAGAATATGCTTGCCTGTATGTCGTCGTGTATGATGGCTAGTTGGTCGCGTTGCATTTCAATCCTGTTGTTCCTTGATTCCAAAATCTTGCCTATGCGGTGCTTGTTTTTCATTATCTTGTACAAAGTCGCAATAGTGCCTATCAGCAGGGCGAGGAGCAAGGTGGCCGAAATGTTGATTATGTTATGCAGGTGGATTTTCTCGTTCCTCTCAATTTCATTTTGCGCCTCTTTGATTTCTTGGTCGTGACGTATATCCTCAATTTCTTTCTGGACATCGGAATTCGTCGATTTCAGTGCGTATTCACGGTTGAAAGTATTCTTTTTTACCAGATCTGCCTTGCACTGGTAATCATAGGCTAATTTGTAATTGTTTGTGGCACTGTACAAATCGACATACACTTCATATAGATTGATTGTAAATGACTGAAGCGAAGTGTCATTGCCCAGTGTGGTCTCCAAGTCTTTCAGCACATTCAGCGCCATGTCGTATTGTTTGTCAAAAATGGCATATTGCGCTTTTGTTATGCTGAAGTAGTGGGAGTTGTCCAAAAAATTGTTCTTTTGGGCTAGTTTCAGTCCTTCTCGATAGAATATTTTGCTGCTATCCACAAATTGCTGCCTATATTTTGCGTCGGCTTTGTCGGCGAATATAAGGTACGACTTCATCAAGTCTTGGCAAGTGACAAGCAAGTCTATTTCATAGCCAAGTTTCTTGAATATATGGTAGGCTTTCATGATGAATTGCTTTGAACTTGTCAGAAGGCTGTCCGACAGGTAGTCTTCATATTTGTCAAGGTCAATGTAGCCCATGTTCAGGTAGTCGTTGGCAATGTTGTACGTGTTGTTCAGCTTCGTGTCTATTGACAGTGCATTGTTCAAGTGTTCGGATGCCATGTCGTACAAGCAGAAATCGCTACATGTTTGTGACAATGAACGGTAGATGTTGCTGATGTTTGCCGAGTCGTTCAGTTCATAGAACAATTTCAATGCCTTGCGGTCATATTCGTCGGCTTCCACAAACTTTTTCATCATTGCCATTGTGTTGGCCAGGCTATGATAGCATTTCCCTCTTTCTGATTTTAGTCCTGGTGCATCGCAAACTTCAAGTGCCTTCATGTAGTAGTCTTTAGCCACTTTGTAGTTGTACCGGTAGTAGTAGCACCAGCCTAACGAAAGGTAGGCGGATATTAGGTATTTGGTCTCGCCTAGCCTGATGGCGACTTCCGCTTCTATGTTGGAGTATTTTTCTACTGTGTCCACATTGTTGTGGTTCATGCTTATGAAGTTTAGCGCATCAAGTAGTTGCTTTCCATCGGGCAAGACTCTCGACAGGTTGATGAGGCTGTGCAGTTTGCGGTCAATGTCGCTGTCGTTTTGGTTTTGTGAATGCGCAGATATGGCACTCAGGCACAATGCCATACATAAACACATCCAATATCCAAGTTTGCTTGTACTCATCAGTCGCCGCTCATTCACATTTTAACAAGTGCAGACGTGCTCATTCCCATCTAATCCACACTTTTTTTTAATGTCTATAATACGTTAAAATAACAATAATGTTCCTTCGTTGGTTGTCTTTTTATTGTTTGTATATGGTGTTGTATGTTGTCAAAAAACATGATTCTTGTCATATCGCTTTTTTAAACCATATTGAACATCATGCGTTATAATATTCAGAAATGATGATAGTAAAGTTTTTTCATAATAAGTTTGTAGTTGTTAGTAAAGAAGGTCCTTGTAGCACAAGGGCTTTTTTTATGTTTTGTGGTGTTGTTGGTTTGAAACAAAAAAATCCCCATTGTTGCCAACGGGGATTATTTTTGAAATGTTATGCTATTGTTGCTATTCTGACATTTCTACCATCTTGAATGGCACGGTGATGATTGATTGGTAATCTTCGCCAGCCTCAAGCATGTCTTCGTCATCTTCTTCGTAATGCCAAAGAATTACTACTTCGTTGCCACTCTTGTATATGGCTTCCAATTTCTTGAATACGTCAAGTATGCATTTCGAACTACTTGTGTTGAAGTATTCAAGTTTTATTGAAACTTCTGTAAGTGGGGCAGGGCACGAAAGGTATTGCTCAAGCCAATCTACTACTGGTTTGTAGAATTCAACAGAGTTTTCGGGAATAGAACGTCCCTTGATTTCAAGTTTTCCGTCAGTGTTGAAAGTGACGGTTGGTGTTTTTGCTGTTCCAATAATTGAAATAGGTTCCATTTTTATTTATTTATAAAGTTTTCAAATATAGGTGTTATCAATTAAAAACAATGTCTAAAGTGAAAAAATAATAATCCTTGTCGAAATTTATGAATTTGTAGTTTAGTCTGCTACCTGACTTTCTGGCAATGTCAACCATACCCAAGCCACCGCCACCTTTTTCTGAAAAGGTTTGGTTGTCAAGTATTTCCTTGTACATTTTCTTTTGTCCTTCCTTGTCCAATGAATTTATTTTGTCAAGATGCTTTGTCAAGAATGCCTGTTGACGTGGAATGACGTAATTGCCAGTTACAACGTGGTATTGTTCGTTTTGCTTTGTCAAAATGCAGATGCCAATCTTACCGCAAAAGTCGTTGCCTTCAACTATTGGTGTTGTGGCCGAGTGGTGATAAAGGTTCTGCAGACATTCAACTAATACATTGTATATCTTCTTCCTAATTGGCAATGGCGTCTCTTCCAGTTGTTGCTCAATGGTGTCAAGCGATTGGGCAATCAATTGGTCAGTGACTTCACCCTTGAAAAGGTAAATTATGTCACCTTTGCTCGTAACGCTATCGTACCAATTGTTTATTTCTAAAGACATTCGTTTATCATTAGGACATACAAATATATAAAATTGACAACCAAATTGTCAAACTTTTGATGGTAGAATTATTATAGAGTTAATCTATTGAATTATTGACTAATACTGTTGGTTCTTGCAAATTAGTCGATTATGGCGCCACCGATAAGGTCTTCATTTTGATAAAAAACCACTGATTGCCCTGCAGTGATGGAATCGATTGGCTCGTTGAATTTTACGTGGATTTTTCCGTCTTTTTGCCAAACGCTTGCAATACCGCCTTGACTGCGGTAGCGCACGCGTGCCGTAACTTCAATCGGAGTTTCCGATATGTCGGTTTTGGTGAAGTTTTGTGCCGATGCGGTCAGCGAGTCGCTCAAAAGGCATTCTTTGGTGCCGAGTGTCACGGTGTTGGCCGTTGCGTCAATCTTCGATACATACATTGGCTGTCCCAATGCTATTTCAAGTCCCTTGCGTTGGCCGATGGTGTAGTTTGGGTAGCCTTTGTGCTTGCCTAAAATCTTGCCGTTGATGTCGACAAAGTTGCCAGGCGTTACAATGTTGTCGAAATCGGGGACTGATGCGCGCAGAAATTGTCGGTAGTTGTTGTCTGGCACGAAGCATATTTCCTGCGATTCCTTTTTCTGCGATAGTTTTACATAGCCACGGTCGCTGGCCATTTGCCGTATTTCGGCTTTGGTGTAGTCGCCTAAAGGAAACAGAGTGCGGGCAAGTTCGTCACTCGACAGCCGCCACAGAAAGTACGATTGGTCCTTGCTTGTGTCGGTGGCCTTTCTGATGAAGTGTCTGCCGTTTTCACAGCCGATGCGTGCGTAGTGTCCTGTAGCCAGGAGGTCGCAGTTTTCCTTGTCGGCGAGTTGCAGTAGAGCACCCCATTTTATTGTCTTGTTGCAGGTGACGCACGGGTTGGGCGTACGGCCTCGCATATATTCGTCGGTAAAGTCCTTTATGACTGTGTTGCGGAATGTCTCGCGAACGTCGATCGTAAGGTGTGTGAATCCCAGTGATTCGGCTACCTGTTTGGCTTCGGCAACGGCGTCAGAAGCGCAACAGCCTGTTTCAGCATTGGTGTCGAACGAGCGGAATGTGACGCCTACAAGGTCGTAGCCTTGTTCCAGAAGCAGAATGGCCGACATTGTGCTGTCGATGCCACCGCTCATTGCCATAAGCACTTTCTTTCCGCTCATTGTCTTATCGCATTAGCCAGGTTGGGTCGTCAAGGTGTTCTTCTGGACCTTCAATTTCACCTTTATGTGATTCGAGTTCGTTTATTTCCCTGTTCTGTTCTTCGGCAAGTTCCTCACAGTAGCCGTGTTTGTAAACGTATTGTTTCTTGTAGTTGCCATTCTCGTCGAAGATGAGCCACGAGCCTTCCATAAGGTCGTTGACATATTTGCCTTTCTTGTTCAGTTTGCCATTGTCGTAGTAAACCTTGCCCTCGCCATTCAGTTTGCCGTTGGTGTAGTTTACGTCGAACATAATGTTGCCTGATGAGTAGTATTTTCGCCACGGGCCGTCCATAATGCCGTCTTTCCAGGTTGTCTCTTCCAGTTTCTTGCGTTCTGACGAGTACCTGATGAATGTCCCGTCTTTGATGCCGTTCTTGTATGATTCCTGTAGGTAGAGGATTCCGCCATCGGAATAGTACAGCCAGATGCTGTCGCGTTCCTGGCCTGTATATTTGCCTATGGCGCAGATTTTTCCGCTTCGGTGATAGAATTTCGCATCTGCTTTTATGCCGTTTTCGTCGTATGTAAGATGTGCATATAGGTAGCCGTTTCGGTCGAACCGTTTGTATTCGCCCACTGGTTTGCCATCAACAAAATAGGCTTCGTATTGCGTGTTGCCGTTGGGATATTTCTTTATCCAGTGTCCTTGCTTAAGTCCGTTGATGTCGGTGTAGTTGAGTATCGAGTCGGCATCTTGCCCCACATTTTGCGCTGTTGACAGCAGTGGGAGGAATAAAAGCGCCAAAATGATTCTTTTTCGTCTGTTCATCTTTAATATATGTGGTGAAAAGTGGTAAATGTCCAAACAAAACCCTTTTATGAACGTCTGCTATTTTTGTTTATTTCGGTGGTAAAAGTAGCATATTTTACTTATCGGCTTTGTAAAAATGGTTAAAAGCGTGCTTCAATATCGTTTGTTAGAGGAAAGTTTTCATTTTTGGGCTAATGAAAATGGTTCTTTTAATATTGGTATTCAGTGTTTTAAGAAAAATTAAATAAAAAAGCACTTTTTAAGTTGGTTTCAAGGTTCATTTTCCTATATTTGCCGAACCGAAAATTTAATTTATTGATTATAAAATATTTTAGTTATGACAAAAGCAGAATTAGTTAATGAAATCTCAAAGAACACAGGTATTGAGAAAGTAACAGCATTGAAGGTTGTTGAGTCTTTTATGGACAGTGTTAAGGCATCTTTGGAAAAGGGTGACAATGTTTACTTGAGAGGTTTTGGTACCTTCGCTATCAAGAAAAGAGCTCAAAAGACCGCTCGTAACATTACTAAAAACACTACTATCGTAGTTCCAGAGCACTACATTCCTTCATTCAAGCCAACTGCAGAGTTCGTTGAGAAGGTAAAAGCAAACGTTAAGAAATAATTTTTCCACATATGCTTTTTAAAGGGCGCCAATAGGCGCCCTTTTTTTGTCCATCAAGTTCGGATTCTTATGTATTTTATGTTAATTTTTTTGTTTTAGTGGCGAAAAATTGTCTTTCTTTGCGCCACCTTTAATAAGTCTATTAAATATTTCAATTAAATAAGGAAATGAAGAATGAAATTCATTATAGCCTTGGTGTCGATATTGGCTCAACCACGCTGAAGGTGGCCTTGCTCGATTCTGAAGGCAAATTGGTGTATTCCGACTATCAGCGCCATAATGCGGCAATCAGACAAACAGCCAATCACGTTGCAACAAGGGTGTTCCATAGGTTGGGCGATTGCTGGCTGGATATAGTTCTTACAGGGTCTGTTGGTATGGGGTACGCCGAACGTCTGAATTTGGGATTCATACAGGAGGTTGTGGCTGCCGCTGAAACTATCAAGCAACGCTATCCACAGGTGCATACATTTGTTGACATGGGTGGCGAGGACAGCAAGATGATATTCTTTGAGGAGGGGAAAGTGCCTGACATAAGAATGAACGGCAGCTGCGCAGGTGGAACGGGCGCTTTTATTGACCAAACGGCTACATTGCTCGGTGTTGAGACTAACGAGCTGAACTCGCTTGCCGAAAAGTCGGAAACTATTTATCCGATAGCATCGCGTTGCGGCGTTTTTTCAAAAACCGATATTCAAAATCTTATAAGCAGGAATGTTAGCCGAAACGATATTGCAGCATCGGTGTTCAATGCTGTAGCCATGCAGGTGGTGGCTTCACTGGCCCGAGGTATGGATATTATGCCGAATGTGTTCTTCTGCGGCGGCCCGTTTGCATTCCTTCCTGAACTGAAAAAGCATTTCATTCACGTGTTGAACATTACTGAAAGTGATTGCATTTTGCCTGAAAAAGCGCAGATTATTCCTGCCTTGGGATGTGCATTGCTTGCAGCCGCTTTGTGCAAACGTAAAATCCGCTTGTCGGAACTTATTTACATATTACGTTTTGCTAAGGATGAAACGCCAATTGACTTTTCAAAACGCCTTCAGCCGTTGTTCGTGTCGAAGGATGACTACATCCAATGGTACAGCCAAAAGACAGACAAGTTTGTGCCACGCGCCGAATTTGTGACCGACAAGCCCACTGGATACTTCCTGGGAATAGATTCTGGAAGCACAACAACCAAAATAGTGCTGACAAACGAGAATGGCGAGATTGTATATACCGATTACCAAAGAAATAAAGGTGATAGTTTCAAGACATTCGCCGATGGCTTGAAACGGATGCATCAAAGCGTGAAGAATCCAGAAAATGTCAGGGTTGTTGCAAGTTGCGCCACCGGTTACGGCGAGAATCTGCTGCGCACGGCATTCAATCTGGATTACGGCATTGTTGAGACAATGGCGCATTTTGTTGCTGCCAAATATGTCGATCCCAATGTGTCGTTTGTGTTGGATATCGGCGGACAGGATATGAAAGCCATATTTGTGGAAAACGGCACTATCAGGCGTATCGAGATTAATGAGGCCTGCTCGTCGGGGTGTGGCTCGTTTATTGAGACGTTTGCAAATATGCTTGGCTACAAGGTTGATGAATTCGCAAGAATCTCGTGTATGGCACAGCATCCTTGCGACTTGGGCACACGGTGCACAGTGTTTATGAATTCAAAGGTGAAACAGGCAATGCGTGAAGGCTCGGCCGTGGAGGATATTGCCGCTGGCTTCAGTTATTCGGTTGTGAAGAATTGCCTGTTTAAGGTTCTTAAACTTAAGAACATCAAGGAATTGGGCGATAATATCGTGGTTCAGGGCGGAACATTCCGCAACCATTCAATAGTGCGTGCTCTTGAAATGCAGACTGGATGCCAGGTGTCATTTACCGACATCCCTGAACTGATGGGAGCCTATGGAGCGGCACTTCACGCTATTCAATCTTCAAAATCAAGTAAATAGGAATTATGTCGATAGATAAATCTCTTTCTGAACTTATCAATGCCAATGCCTACGAGTCTGAATTCCAGACTTGTTCGGGATGCGATAACCATTGCACTGTCAAGTTGTTCCATTTCCAGAACGGCAACACGTTCGCTTCTGGCAACAATTGCGAGAAGGTGTATTCCAACCATTCGCAAACTGAGCGAAAGGGCGTCAATATGTTTGTTGAACGTTACAAACTGCTCTTTCGTCAGCCAAAGGTGGAACCTTTGGGACCGACCTTGTCTGTCAAGATAGGCCTGCCGCGCGCGCTCGGAATGTATGAGAACTATCCGTTCTGGTACACATTGTTTTCGGCCTGCGGGCTTGAGGTGGTGCTGTCAAACAATTCAAGCAACAAATTGTATGAGTCAGGCCTGCGCTCAATTATGGCCGACAATATCTGCTTTCCTGCAAAGTTGATGCACGGCCATATCAATAATCTTATCGATTTGAAAGTTGACCGCATATTCTATCCCTTTGTCGTGTTTGAACGCAAGGAGGACGAAAAATCGAAAAACAGTTTCAACTGCCCGATTGTGTCAGCCTATTCTGATGTCATCAAGAGTTCGATGGACCCTGCAAACAAGCGTGGCATACCGTTTGATGCGCCTGTCATTACTTTCAACAACGATGAATTGCTTGAGAAATCGTGCTGGGCGTATCTGAAAACCCTCGGCGTGAAGAAGCACGTGGCCATAAAGGCAATAGAAATGGCAAAAAACGTGCAGGCATCATACATACAGCGGCTTACCGACAGGGCCAACGAGGTGCTTGAGCAGGCTTCAAAGGAGAACCGAATGGTTGTGCTGCTTGCGGCCCGTCCTTATCATACCGACCCAATGATTGAGCATAAGATATCGCAGGCCATAGCCTATATGGGTATCGACGTCATTACCGAGCACGTGGCTACAAAACTTGGCTCGTCAGTGTTTGAGGAAGTGAACGCCGTCAGCCAGTGGGCTTATCCTAACCGTATCTTCAAGGCCGCTTATTTTGTCGGCAAATACACCAAAAAGAATCTTCATTTTGTTGAATTGACATCGTTCGGATGTGGTCCAGATGCGTTTATCCTTGACGAGGTGAAT
This sequence comes from uncultured Bacteroidota bacterium, assembly GCA_937885735.1. The sequence goes on from CALABN010000082.1 coordinate 16,758, forward strand.
GCCATCTTGCGCCGTTTCGACAAGAATCTGACTATACTTAAAATAGATGATGTCAACAATATAGGCTCGTTGAGGCTTCGCATACGCTCGTTGGTGGAGTCGTGCAAGGCTGACATATCGGAAGCGTCTTCCGCTGACCACAAGTTTGCCACTACCAAGGTTTTTGAGAAGGAAGACCGTCAGCGTACCATCATAGCGCCATATTTTGCCGAAGGCTATTCTGAATTTCTGCCTTCGCTGTTCAAGTTGTTGGGATACAGGCTTGTGGTCCTTCCGACAGGCAATCAGGAGGCTGCCGAAACAGGTCTGCGCTATGCGAACAACGACATTTGCTATCCTGCCACCATTGTGGTCGGAAGTGTCATAAATGCACTGCAGAGCGGAAAGTACGACCTCGACAATACCGCAGTCGTGATAACGCAAACGGGCGGTCAGTGCCGTGCAAGCAACTACTATTCGCTCATAAAGAACGCTATGGTGGCTGGCGGATTTGCAAATGTACCTGTCATTTCGCTTGCCACGGGTTCTGGCGTGTCGAACAATCAGCCTGGCTTTGAAATCAAATGGCTGAAGATTATCAAGATACTTGTCCATACAATATTATATGCCGATTGCATAGCGAAGTTGTATTATTCGTCGGCCGTGCGTGAAAAGGAAAAGGGCTTGGCATTAAGGCTCAGAAACAGTTACATAAATGCCGCTTTCCCTTATGTGGAGGCCGATGACCGTAAAGGTCTGATGAAGTTGCTGATGCAGGCTGTGGCCGATTTTACGGATGCTGTCGAGAAAGACAGGAAAGTGCCTGTGATAGGCCTTGTAGGCGAGATTTACGTCAAGTACAACGGATTCAGCAACAAGTATGTCGTGCCTTGGCTTTTGGAACACGGTGTCGAAGTTGTGCCGCCCGCCTTGGTGACATTCTTCTCCACGTCGTTTGTCAACAGTCACTATAACCGAAAACATCATATCAAGCCAGAATCGACGCCATTGTTCATAAATGACGGAATACACACGTTGCTTCTGAATTGTATGCGCAAGTACGATGCAATCTGCAAGCCGTATCCTTATTACCGTCCGTTTGCGAGCATTTTCGAGATAGGCAAGTTGTCGGAGCAGGTAATCAGTTCTGCTGCCGATTTTGGCGAGGGCTGGATGCTCCCAGGCGAAATCTGCCACTTGGCCGAACACGGCGTGCAGAATGTTGTCAGCCTGCAACCGTTTGGCTGCATCGCCAATCACATCATTTCAAAAGGCATTGAGAAAAAGATTAAGCAGGTTTATCCGCAGATGAGCCTTCTGTTCCTTGATTTTGATAGCAGTACGTCGGAAGCCAACGTTTTTAACCGCCTGCATTTCATGGTGGAGAATTGCAAGGAGCAATTGGCTGAAAATGAATGCAAAAACATAACCAAACCATAACTTAACATTCGTACAAGGCAATGAACAAAGAACAAAATTTTGAAAATCAGATATTGCAGGTTGCTGAAAATCTTTTCCTGGCGAAAGGGTTTGCAGGCACGTCAACCACTGATATCGCAAAGGAAGTGGGTTGCAATCAGGCTTTGGTGCATTATTATTTCCGAACAAAGGAAAACCTTTTTCTGCGGGTGTTCCAGAACAAGATTGAATCCATCTTTATGACATTGCTACAGCCACTGCTGAATTCCGACGACGACTTTTTTGACAAGATGAGGCATACTATGAGCGCTTATTTCGATTTTCTGGCGAAAGAGTCGCGTCTGGCCTTCTTCGTGATAAACGAACTGCTTTGCAATAAAAAACGCCTGATGTTTGTGTATGAGTATTTTATGTCGAACAGTACACGCACCAATGTCTATGAAATGATTGACAGTGTGGTGCAGGCCGAAGTCAAGAAAGGCACGATAAGGCAAATCAGCACGGTCGATTTCGTGCTTGACATTGTGTCGCTTACCGTGTTCAATTTCATAGCATTCCCTATTTACAGCGATTTGTCGGGAAGCACAAAGACAGAAAAAAACGCATTTCTTGAACAGCGCAAGCAGGAGATAATAACACTGGCCATCAACGGAATGAAGCAACGCCCTTGACGTCCGACCGTATGGATAATGCGGGTTCTGGCAATGATATTGTTTCGGCTTGACTCTTTTTTGGCCAAAAATATTTATCTTACCATAAAATTTATGATTATGGAAAAGAAACTGTCAACATTTGACCTCGCCGACTACGAATATGCTGGCGAAGGTGCTAATAGCAAGAGTTACAATAGCAAAAGTAATCCTGAGGAGATGCTGAAACTTTTCAGCGATGTATATCCAGTAGATGCCATTCGCGAGGAGGTTGAAGTGGCTCGCAAGGTTTGGGAGATTGGAGTGCCGTCGCCAAAACCAGGCGAGTTGGTGAGCGATGGCAAGCAGTTGGGAATACGTTTTTGGCGAATCCCAAATAAAGTGTCGTTTGCAAGAGCCGTTGCCAACAATCCTGAACAGGTGGACAAATATGCGAAACAGTTTGCCCAAATGTGCAAAGACTTGCATTCAAAGCATTGCAAACCAGGCTTGTTCCCCGACAATAAGCAACATTACCTCGAGATGCTCGCCGAAGACACGGCATTTAATGCTGACGAGAAGATGAAGATTGAGAATTTCATCAAGTCGGTTCCTGATACCGATACCTGCCTTCACGGCGATATGCACTTTGGCAATGTGGTTACCGACGGCACGAAAAACTATTTCATTGATTTAGGCGAATTTGCAACTGGATATCCATTGTTTGACGTGGCAATGCTATATATAGTATGTGTTGTCAACGTAGATGATTTCATTTATGAAAATTTCCATTTCCATAAGGATTTGGCTGAGAAGTTTTGGAAGGCATTTGTCCCTGAGTATTTCGGAAAAGACAAAACACTTGAAGAGGTGGACAGTCTTATTAAGCCGTTTGCCGCGGTCAAGTCGTTGCTTATCGAACGTAATCTGGGAGGTGTGATGTTGCCAATTTTCGAAAATCTGTTCAGAACATCGATACTTGCCGAAAAATGAAAAAGACTATTCTTTTTGAATCAGTAACATTTATCGAAATTGCCTTTAGTAATCTATTAAAAAATAAAACAATATGAAAACAAAGTATTCTGGAACTCAGACAGAAAAGAATTTGGAAGCCGCTTTTGCAGGCGAATCGCAGGCTCGTAATAAGTACACTTATTTCGCGTCAAGAGCCAAAAAAGACGGATTTGAACAGATTGCCGCGCTTTTCACCGAAACAGCCGATAACGAGAAAGAACACGCCAAATTGTGGTTCAAGGAGTTGAACGGAATTGGCGACACTGCGCAAAACCTGGCCGCTGCCGCCGACGGCGAAAATTACGAATGGACTGATATGTACGAAGGTTTTGCAAAGACTGCGGAGGATGAAGGCTTTCCAGAACTTGCCGCAAAATTCCGTGGCGTGGCAGCCATCGAAAAGCGTCACGAGGAACGTTACCGCGCTCTTCTCAAGAACATTGAAACGGCTTCTGTATTCGAGAAGTCGGAAGTGAAGGTGTGGGAATGCCGCAACTGTGGACACGTAGTAGTAGGCACCAAAGCGCCCGAAGTATGCCCTGTATGCGCTCATCCGCAGGCTTACTTTGAGGTTCACAAGGAAAACTACTGATAATTCCGATAGCCGATATGCAAAAACAGGGAGATGGCAATGTTTGTCATTTCCCTGTTTTTTTTGCTTTTTAATTGCTCAGAATATTGCTATTTGCCAAATGTTCTTTCAATAAGGTCTGTAAATTCCTTGTAGGCGAACGTGTCGGCGAGTTCGGCAAGCGAGGAGGCCAGTCCGCGGTAGTGCCATTCGTGGTCGGCCTTGCCGTTTGGCGCGTGAAATAGATTCCAAAGTTTGTCTCCAATCTGTTCATAGTCGCGGGCAATGGCGCGCATATTCGACAGTTTGTCGCCCAGTGCCACAATCTTGGCATCGTGGCTGGCCGAGGCTAGTCGTTCAATGGCCTGTTGCTTGCGTGTCCGCCAAGAGTCTGTTTCGCTGATGCCAGTTTCAAACTTGTCGCTTTCGGCATCAACCAGATTGGCTATGCGGTCGCCAAATTCAGCACGTATCTGATCGACAGTGACGTCGGTGTCTTCCACCGTGTCGTGAAGAGCCGCTGCGGCTAGCAATTCCTGATCGTTTGAAATGGTTGCCACAATTTCAACGGCTTCCATAGGATGTACAATGTACGGGAATCCTTTGCCTCGGCGTTCGGTGTTGGCGTGAGCCTTTACGGCAAATATTATTGCTTTGTCAAGCAGTGTTGTGTCAATGTATTTGTTACTCATTGTAGGTTTTTATAATGTTGATTTTCTTGGCCAGTTCCATAGTTTTCAGTGCGCGCTGATGATTGTATTCGGAGTTTGTTCCGAATGAGTTGTAGAAGAATTCAAGGTCGGCGATGCTTGCGCCTTGCTTGAGAATGAAGACAGTGCAAAGGTTTTGCAGTGCTACCGACAGTGCAATGATGTCGATGTCGGTTCCTGCCAGTTGGTGCAGTGCCAGTTGGTAAGCGTCTTCGCTGTATTCCTTGATGAGTTTTTCGATGTCGCCCAGAGTCTTGAACCTGAATTTTTTCAAGATGTCGATGTAACTCATAAGGTTATCTTCATAAATTTCTGCTTGGTTTATGGCGGCAATTTTTTCAATAAGTTTTTTCAGAGGCTTCATAGCCAGATAACTGCGGAACGTGTCGCCGTCGAGAGGCACAACGTCGAAATTGCCGTCGGCGACAAGCGACTGAACATTTCGGCGGTATTCGGTTATTTCCATTCTTATCTTGCTGAATTGCTCGTCGGCCAGTTCAAGCATACCTGCAATGCGGTTCATATTCCGCAAGTGCTCTTTTGGCACTTCAATGCCCGATTTGTATCCAGTGTCGTGGTGCATTGTAGCCCAGACGTGTTGCAGTGCGGTGCGCATCTGAATCTCGAAACGGAAAGTGTTTATTTCGGGATGTTGCTCATCAAAATAAATCTCCTTTGGAATGCGGCAGATGTAATGAAGCGACATATAGCCGAATTGGTCGAGTTCGTGCAGTTTGCGCTTGTCGACAGAATTGTCCCAGTCAATGTCGAATATTTTTTCAACTAATGCGGCAATCTTGTCAACCTCGTCGGTGTAGAATGTTATGACGCGCGCCCCCAAGATGTCGGTTATGTCGTTAAGTGACTTGTATTTATGGCCTTTCAGCTCGAGTTTGCCAGCCAGGCTTTTTTCTTCTTTGATGCGTGCCTCGATGGCGGTTACGTACAGGCCGTTGTCGGTGACGCATTTCTCGAGTTGCTCGCGCACAATCTTGAGCATCGTCTTGAATGACTGATTGTATTCGCGATACTCGTCTATAATCATTTGACAGTGTGGGTCGAGATTGTATTCCATTATTAGTGAGTTTGTATGACAGGAGATGTGGTGTCAGTTTGTGCTGTCTTGTTTAGGCAGGCGCAGCGTTATTGCTGATGGCATTATGTCGATGCTGAATTTCACGCCGGGGAGCATCTCACCGTCGAGGCAGAGTTCAATAAGTTTGTGCGATGACACTTCGACGTGTCGTGCCTGCCTGTAAATCATCTTTTTCAGGCATTTCTTGTCTTCGAAGTGTTTGCCGTTTTGGTATGTTGGCATAATCTTCACCAGATTCAGCAGCGACATTGGCTTGACATAGCATACGTCGATGAGTCCGTCATTGTTTTTAGATCGTGGCGCGCAGTGGAATCCGCCGCCAACGTGGCTGTTGTTGGCCAAGGTGCAGAGCAGCATTCGCCTCCGTCCAATCTTTTCTCCGTCGGCCACCACCTTTATGCGGTTGAACCTTCCAATCAGTATGGCCTTGATGATGCCTTTTCTGTAGGGGTCGCTGACGCCTTGCGCCGAGAGGCTGTTGGCCGTGCTGCATACATACGAGTCGAATCCGAAGTTGCAGATGTTGATGGCGTAGTTGTCGTTGACCTTCATAATGTCGATTTTCTGGTCGGTGCCGTCCAGGATTCGTGCAATGCTGTCGAATTTGTATTCAGGGTAGTAGCGGACGAAGTCGTTGCCAGTGCCGCCGTACGACAGGATTGCGAGAGTCTTGTGTTCAAAGCCTACCAGTCCAGAGGCCACTTCGTTAATGGTCCCGTCGCCGCCGCAAGCCACAAAGCAAGTCTCTTCCTGAGGATGCAGGTCGCAGTATACGCGCACGTGACGTGTCGCATCGCCTATGCCTTCGGTTACGTATATGTTGTAGTCGATATGCTCTTTCAGTTGGCTAATCTGTTTGACTACAATGTCCTTGGTGGCAATTTTGTCTTTGCGGCCGTTGATTACGAAGTTGTATTTCATTGCATTTGCTGTCTGCCGAACGTTGGTTTCTGGCGATTGTTATTGTATTGTTATGATGTTTGAGAATCCAGTGATGTCGAACACTTCCTTTACTTGCGGCTTCATATTTTTCATCACCATTTTGCCATTTCGTGCCAGGACACTTTTCTGCAGCATCAGGAACAGCCGCAATCCTTGGCTTGATGTGTATTCCATATTGGTGCAGTCAAATTCTATGTCGGGGTTGGCCGCGGTCATCAGCGGTTCAATGTCTTTTTGAAACTGATCGGCGTTGGTGGTGTCCAGACGGCCGTTCAGCACAGCCATTGTCTTTGTTCCGTTTTGTTCGATAGTGATATCCATTTTTGTGTTGTTTTATTGATTTTCAGATTGATTTTTTAGTATTATATCGATGCCTAAAATAGTTATATCATCGTTTTGTTGGTTTCCTTGCGTGAATTCTTTTACTGATTCGTAAATTGACTTGACTGTGTTTTCGGTGTCTTTGTTTTTCAACTTTTCGGTTATGTTTAGCAGGCGTTCTTCGCCGTATTGTTTGTCGTCAATGTCTTCGGCTTCGGTTACGCCGTCGGTATAGAGCAGCAGTCGGCTGCCGTTTTCAAGTTTCGCCTTTTCCAGTTTGTAGTCGTATCCTTCAAATACGCCTACTGCCATATTGGTCTTTGCGTCGAGGTAATGTGCCGTGCCGTTGGCGGGTGTTATTATTATCGGGTTATGGCCAGCGTTGCAGTATTGGAATTCGCCTGTCGTCAGGTCGATGCATCCAGCAAACATAGTCACGAACATGCAGTTTTCGTTGTTGTTAGCTATACTGTTGTTTATATGATAGATAACCTGGTTGAGCGGAAGCCCCATATTGGTTATGAATCTGAAGGCAGCGCGCGTTATTGCCATAACCAGGGCGGCGGGGACGCCTTTGCCTGACACGTCGCCTATGGCGAAGAACAGTTTCCCGTCGTTTTCGAAAAAGTCGTACAAGTCGCCGCCTATTTGCTTGGCTGGGTAAAGCAGTGCGTATATGTTTTCGCGGAAATCCGTTGTCAGCATTCCCATCTGTATTTTCCGTGCAATATTCAGTTCGCCTTCCATACGTTCGTTGGCTGCCGTTGTGCTTTTCAGTTCCGCAATATATCGGGTTAGTGATTTTTGCATATAGGCGAATGAGTCGCGCAGACGCTTCATCTCGTCCTGCGAATTTATTTCGGGCAGTGTCGTCTGGAAATTGCCCTTAGCCATATTCAGTGCCGAAACGGAAAGTTCGGTAAGGGGCATTGTCAGGTGCCTGATGCTGCGTCGGCAGGTTATGAAAATGAGCAGCAGTCCAATCAGTCCCACAAGGAGAAGTATAATGTGCAACTGCGTGGTGCGAGCCAGCACGTCGCGGTATTGGCATACAAGTGCTGCCGACCATCCGTTGCTGAGCGGGCCATACACGGCGAAACTCACTTGCCCGTTGTTGCGGAAACGTATGGTGCCGCTTTTGCCGTCCATCATTTCCATACATAGTTGTATCGCCCTTGGGTCCTTGATGTTGTGAGCGGTCGAAAGTATTGTCTCCTTGAAGAGGTCGTATTGTTTCCAGCCGCTCAAGTATCGTCCTTCGCTGCTTGCGAGCGTGATGTAGGAGTGGGGGTATGGCTTGATGTTTTCAACTCTTTCCGAAAGCCATTCGAGCGATATGTCGGCAGTGGCGACTGCATATACGTTGCCGAGTGAGTCTTTGAGCGGGTAACTGTAGGTTGACATCAGTTGCTCGCCGCCGCCTTCGTCGAAATACGGTTCTGTCCAGTGAGGCTTGCCAGTCTCGAACGGGACCTTGAACCATTCCATCTCAAAATAGTTGTAGTCGTCGGTTCCCAACTGTGTGGTTCCTATTTCATCGGTGAAGAAGTCGATGTATGAGTACGGCGAAAAGTAGTATTGGTCTTTGCTGTGATAATACGGAATAAAGGCGATGGCGCTGCCTATGATGTGCGGGTTCGACTTTACCGACCTTGATGTTATGTGGTACAGGTAGTCGATGTCGTCTTTGTTTTCGCCAATCAGCCACGATGCGTTTTGAGTTATGTCTTCTACCGATTGGAGGGATTTCTCAATGTCGTTGATGGCTGCCTGAAGGTTGTTTTTGGCACTTTTGGTCGCCTCGTCGGCAATCATTAAGTGTGAAGTCACCGCAGTAATAATAGTGGCAACTACGAACAACGCCGATACAATGAGCAGAATGTTGAGGCTCAGCCGTGTCGAGAATGACTTTGAAGAGTTTGTCATTGTATTTTCTTTTTCATTGTCAGTATGTTGCAGTTGTCAACGTATTGGTATTCCACGTTGTCCATCATCTGCTTGCAAAGGAAAATGCCCAATCCGCCAATTTCACGTTCTTCGGCACTTTTGGTAAGGTCGGGTTCGGGTTGTTCGAGCGGGTTGAACTGCTTGCCTGCATCCTTTAGCACTATGGTCAGTATTATGCCGTCTTTGTCGAGGCTTGTGCCTACCTCAATCCATCCTATGCCGTCGGTATATGCGTATCGCACAACGTTTTCCACTGTTTCTTCTATCGACAGCCGTATCTTGAATAGAAGGCCTTCGTCGGTTGGCATGTCGGGCGAAGACATCAGATATTCAATTATTTCGCCACTTTTATCCTTTATCGGATTAAATGTTTTTGAGTTCATAGGCAGATTCAAATTTTTTGAAAAGGTACTAAATATTGATGTTCAAACCTCGTTTTTTTTGAGAAAAGTCGATTTTTCAACAAAATGATGATTGCTTGTTTTTTTTTATGGAAAACAAATATACTTGCGTCAGGAATCAGAAAGACTATGAAATCTATTATCCGCATTCAATTGTTGATGTTCATGTGCATTGTTTGCTGTGGTGTTGAGTCTCAAGCACAAGTAGATAACGATGATGCCGGACTGCTGATACAAAATTATGTTGCGTTGTATCCGCAAGAGAAGATTTTTCTTCACACTGACAAAACAAGTTATCTGGCAAGCGATACAATGTGGTATCGGGCGTATTTAGTCGATGCTTTGACCAATGTGCCAGTAACCAATTCACGGTACATTTATGTCGAGTTGCGTGATATGATGGCTGACACGTTGCTTACGCGCGACAAGATTAAGTGCGATTCGAACGGTGTTTTTTCAAACAATATGCTGTTGCCTGCATCATTGCCATCAGGCGATTATCTTCTTTCGGCCTATACGCGTTGGATGAGCAATTTCGATGAGAGCAGGTTCTTTTCAAAAATCATAAGAGTTACAAATGCGTACAAAAATACAGAGCCCGATAGTGCGATAATTAAGAAACACACTCGTAAAAAAGTGGATGTACAGGAAAATGATTTCGATTTTGCAATGATGCCTGAGGGTGGAAACCTGATAAGTGGAGTTTGGCAACGAGTCGCATACAAGGCTGTTGACAACGACGGACTTGGCATTGATGTCAAGGTCAGCGTTATTTCGGAATCGGGCGACACCTTGCAGACAAGTCAATCAGAGCATTTGGGAATGGGAATGGTGTTGGTGAACGCCATTCCTGACCAAAAACTATATGTAGAGGCCCAAACTGCTGACGGCAGGACCCAAAAAATTGAAATGCCAAAAGCGGTGTCAGGTGTCTCGTTGTCTGTCACTCAAAGTCAAAAGTATATAGTGGTGTCAATACTTAATACGCCAGATGTAAATGTAGGCAACCTTATACTCGTGATTTTCAATGGCGACAACTTGTTTGTGAAAAATGAAGTGGCAAACAACAAAATTGTTTTGCCAACGGACGACTTGTGCTCTGGAATTTTCAATGTTGCATTGGCTGATAGAAATACATTCGAAATTGTGGCAGAAAGATGCGTGTTCATACGTGACCGGGAAAATGCAACAGTCGAGATAGACGACTCACATTTTGGTGAACATCGTGAGCTTGTTACGATGCCGATTCACATAAGTGGTTCATCGCCAGCGGGAACATATTCGGTTTCTGTCACCGACGAGACGTTGTTCTATCGCGATACATTGCAGTCGAATGCCGTTTCGTATCTGTTACTCTCGTCGGAGCTGAAAGGCTTTGTCGAAAAACCGAATTATTATTTTGAAAATATCACGCCAAAGGTCGACAACGACTTGGACTTGCTTATGATGACACAGGCTTGGCGAAGGTATAATGTGTCGGAAATCTTGTCGAAACAAAGCCCTGATATTGTTTTTGAACACGAACATTGGCAATCGATAAGAGGCAAGGTGGGCGGACTGTACACTGACAAGAAAAAAGGTCCTTCGGTAATAATGCTGTCACCTCAGTTAAATCTCCGCCAAATATTTGAGTTTGAGAATAATACAAACTTTAATATTTCGGAACTTGATTTTCCTGATAGTACGGGCTTCTTTTTTGAGGCTGTTAACAGAAAGGGGAAATCGAACAACGTTCATTTGTCTATTTACAATGATTCTGAATATCCGTCAGTTTCCAATGTTCCTGTGCTGACAACAAGATTAACAGCAGAGCCCAATGGTAACTTATCACCTGTTTTGTAAGCAGGTTCCTGAGAAACTACTATGCCTTTAGCAACTGCAACAAGATGCGTTATGTCAAATTTGAAGGTCAGCCCACAACAATAGATGACACTGCTTTCACAGATTGCAACAACAACAGCGAGTTGATTCTCCCCGATACTTGGGTAGGCGAGCCTCTTGGTAAGACCGGAACCTTCGAATGGAAGGGATCGCGTATTCCGATTGCCGCGGGCCGGAATTCAATCGCACTCTGAACAGGCGCCTTGCGCACAAACGGGGGCGTGCCGCGATCTGGCGGCGATGACGGACTATTTGGTATAATACGCGGCATGGCCTTTCCAATCGAGCTGCAGCGTCCGCTGGTCGTCTTCGACATCGAGTCCACGGGGATCTCCCCGCGGCGGGACCGGATCATCGAGCTCGCGGCCGTGAAGGTGATGCCGGGCGGGGAGGAGGTCCGGCAGTGCTGGCTTCTCAATCCGACGGTGCACATCCCCGAGGAGACGACTGCCGTGCACGGAATCGCGGACGAGGACGTGGCGTCCTGTCCGACGTTTCTGGAGAAGGCGAAGGAGATCTTCGCGTTCTTCGAGGGCTGCGACCTTTCCGGATTCAACGCCGATCGCTTCGACATCCCGTGCCTCGAGGAGGAGTTCGCCCGTTGCGGGATGAACTTCGCCGCAGGACGCCGGAAGCACGTCGACGTGCAGCGCATCTACCACCGCATGGAGCC
>CALABN010000083.1 GCA_937885735.1 uncultured Bacteroidota bacterium
CTCCTCATAGCCTTGCTTTCGTCCGTATCGACAAACACTTGCGTGCCGTCGGCGCTGACAGAGAAGAAATCGTCATTTAGGCTATCCTTGGAGGCAGAGTGGCGTCCGCTAACAGCAAAGCTGCTCCGCATGGCCTTGGTTTCGTCTTCATAAACATAAATATGCGTACCATCGGCACCAACGGCAAGGATATCGGCAGCAGCATCGTCCTTGGCTGCGGAATGGCGTCCACTGACAGCAAAGCTGCTCCTCATGGCCTTGCTTTCGTCGCCGTCAATGAATACCTGAGTTCCATCAGGGTTTACAGTGAACAAGTCGGCATCAGAACCGTCCTTGGTTGCGGAATGGCGGCCGCTCACAGCGAAACTGCTTCGCATAGCCTTGCTGGAATTATTGGCATTGTCAACAAAAACCTGCACCAGATTTGGATAAACGGCGAAAACCAAGTTGCCGTTTTCATCCTTGACAGAGAACAGCGCCTCATCGTCGGCGGCATTCTTGGCAGCCTCTATTGTTGTTGCCGGTTCAGCCGAAGCAGCATAGAATGCATAAGGCATTGGCTTGATTTTTTCTTCAGCAAGTCTGATGTAATCGGTTCCATTGACAGAAATTTCAGACTTCAATGTCACATCCATTGTGTTCCAAGGCACCGAACTGAAACTTCCAGACAAAATGTTGCCTTTACCTACAGTCAATGACAACTCGCCATTGGATCCGGTGGTTAAAGAATGAGATTCCTGGTAATAATCATTACCGGCATGTGACAAAGTGATGCGCATTGTCACATTCTTGTCTGACAGAAATTCACCATTTGCATTTCTAACAACGGCCTGGTATGAAAATCCATTCTGAGCAGACACAAACTGAATTGCCATTGCCACAATGCCCAATGACAACAAAACATTTCTAAATACCTTTTTCATAATTCGGATTATCGGATTAATATATAATCGCAAATGCCCTGGAAAACCGCAGGATCAACGATTTCACTATAATTATCAATAAGCACACAAGCAGCAGGCTAATATCGGCCTACATCAAGCACTACAAACATCACAAAACAAGCAAAGCTCCTTAGGCACTAAGCCAAGGATACCCCACCACACGCATGTCGCGCAAACAATGCTGCCAGTATAGGTAAAAAACGACAGGAATGATGCAAGACAGATGAGCAATCAATATTTTACAACGCGGCTATTGACCAACTCCGAGTCGTCTACAAACACCTTTACAAAATAGGCGCCTTGAGGAAGGTTGCTCATGTCGATAGACAATCGAGGCTCGCTGTCGTATTGAGCCGAGCCAACCATTTGGCCTGACATATCGAAGCACTTAACTACGCAGTCACCTTCTGGAACCTCTTGAAGTTCAATAAACAATGTTGTCTTCAGAGGGTTTGGATAAAGGCGCACATTCTTTGCCAAAGCAGCCTCGACATCAGTATCAGGAATATCAATGTAGCCTTGTTGGAAACCTTGAGACAGGACAACATTGCCGGCAGACAATGTACCAACTACAGGTTCACCTACTGTATAGCTTACTGAAACTGTTTCTGTTGTCACAGAGCCACCTGCTGATGCGACAACTTCACTTTGCTTTGTCTGTGAAAATGCGGGAACTGTTACCAACAATAACGCCGCGATGATAAATTTTCTTTTCATAATAGATTAATTAACACAAAGTGCAAATATATATAAAAAAAAATTACATAATGTGAACTTGACACTTTCTCATTTTCAAAACATCTTCATTTAAACCTTGCAACAATACCACAACTTGCAGCCACAGGCATGTGACACATATAAGTTTTTATAAAAAAGCATAAGCACACAAGCCTCACTTGTCGGCCATTGGGGGAACCAATGGCACAGCTTAAATGTCGACACGTCACCAATAACAAAAAAAAGAATGAGGATCCCTTTAAAGAATCCTCATTTCATTTTACTCGGTCACTAGGGCATCGATCAATTTAGCCAGTCCTTCTGCATCAAAGATACTATCATCCCAAACATAATCACCAAAACTCATTTTGTCAGAACCCACACTAAACGAGCCCATATCCTCTTTTTGATGGTCAAAAACAACGACAAAACCATTTTTGGTTACAATCTTGACCTTCACCTCACCACTTTTATCAGTGTATTCATATTGTCCATTATTAGGATCGTCTGGTTGTTGCGTTAATGTCAAATCACCGACTTCAGCAATTTTCTCGTAGTACTTAAACGACCTATACGGTTCGCTACCACAATCATTTATTACGCTGCTACATTTCCACGTGTCATTATTGGGTTTTGCATCCTTATCAGTAGTAGTATATGTGTTATTCAAAACATACAAATTGTTATTGTAATTCACATAAACATTATAAATAAACAGATAATCATTTTCACTTATTAGTGTTATAGAGCGAGTGTACTCATAAGCACTAACCCCGTAGTTATCATCATCAAAAGGATAATAATAGTACTCTTCGTCTATTTTTGAAGATTCTCCATTTTCGACGGTTATAAGATCATAAGACATATAGCAACGCTGTCTGGTTTCACTAATAGGATCGACATCATCGCTCTTAAGCGTAAAGTCCACGCGGACAGATTTTTCCACTTCATCATCTCCAACATAATCATAATATTTAGCAACAACACAGAATTTAGCAGTGGCAACGGCTTTGGCAGGCACCTTCAAAGAAATTTGTTGGTCATCGAGCATTACATTATAATCAGTTTCTTTCCAAACCGAAGTTCCTGACTTGTCATAATACAAACATTGCAAATAATTCGACCCATCAGCCTTTGCCTTTATCAGCGAACCGTTTTCATCTATTCCATACAAAGTCACGTCAGAGATGCTTGTCACCCCATTTTTAACAAGAACTGACGATTCGTCATTCAGTCCATAATATCCATGATACGCATCATCTGCACGTACTTCAATTATGTCATCCAACTCTAATATATCATCAGCTTGAGCTACTTCTTCGTCCACATTGCCAATGCCACCGGTCATCAATATGTCGGATTTGACATTGACCTTGCTGTTGTTTACGGCGAACACCACCTTTTCAGACTCCTTGTCGGATACATTGAATGAAGATGCGGCAATGTTGACATCGCTGCCACTTACAGAGAAAAGGTCATCGGAATTGCCGTCCTTGGTGGCAGAATGGCGACCGCTGACAGCAAAGCTAGACCTCATGGCCTTGCTCTCGTCGTCATCGACATATACCTGAGTTCCTTCAGCATTTACTGACAAGTAGTCGTTTGTCTCGCCGTCCTTGACAGCAGAATGGCGTCCGCTGACAGCAAAGCTAGACCTCATGGCCTTGTTCTCGTCGTCATCGACATACACCGTTGTTCCTTCAGCATTTACTGACAAGTAGTTGTTTGTCTCGCCGTCCTTGACAGCAGAATGGCGTCCGCTGACAGCAAAACTAGACCTCATGGCCTTGCTCTCGTCGTCATCTACATACACCGTTGTTCCGAAGTTACCCACTGAGAAAATCTCCTCTTCAGCGCCATCCTTGGCAGCAGAATGGCGTTTACTCACAGCAAAACTAGACCTCATGGCCTTGCTCTCGTCATCATCGACGTACACCTTGACACCACTAGGATAAACCGCAAAGACCAATTCACCATCGCTATTCTTTACAGAGAACAATGGAACATCTTCAGCAGCACCGTCTGCAGCCTGCAACTCGGTGTTGAACGAAGCGGCATACATGGCATAAGGAACCGACTGTATCTGTACGTCGCCCAGACTGATGTAATCAGAATTGTTGTCAACACTGACTTCAACCTTCATCATAATCTGCATTGTGTTCCAAGGCACACTCATAAATGAGCCGCTTGCAACCTTACCGCTACCAATCATCACGCTTACATTGCCATAGGCATTGGTCGTTGGCGTCTGCGTTTCCTGGTAATAGTCTTTTGAATCATACGACAGGGTGAAACGCATTCCTACGGTCTTGTCGCACACCAGCTGACCTTTCGAATCCCTAATTACGGCTTGATAGGCAAAACTGCCCTGCGCCATTGAAGTGAATGCTGTCAATACAATGCATGACAACAACATCATTTTGAAAAGAATCTTCTTCATATTCATATTTTTTTAAAGTGAATTAATTTCTTGATTATTGTGTTGGACGCTACCTTACGGATGCACAAACATCACATACAATTTTCATGAGTTGTTCTTTTATGACGACTGCAAATATAAGCATTTTTCTTTTCAATCGTACATATTCCTACATATCGCCCTATTTAACAAATTATTACAAACAGCAAAATCAAGCAAAGACACCCAGATGTCTAAAGGAACAATGCACAACGGTTGTCTACATATAAGTTTAAAGACTTTACAGTTTCAACTCCAACCAACAAATAATTACATTTGCCAGAAAAACCAGCAACAATATGAATCTACTTGCCATCTTTTCGCTGCTTACAATACTAGCGACTAATCCAAACATTGAATACTCTGGCCGCATCGACTTCAGTCAAAAGAATGCACCTAAATTCTCATACTCTGGTGCTGCCATCAGGGCGAACATTGATGCATCAACCGCCAGTGTCATCCTGAATGACGAAAAAGGTGAAAATTACTTTGCCGTGATTGTTGACAAAGTGTACACCGGCAAACTGAAGACGCAAAAAGGCAAGTGTACGTACCCATTGGCCCTGTTCGACAGCAAAGGCATCCACGAAGTGGAAATTGTCAAGATTACCGAAGAACGATTTGGCAAGACATCGTTTCTTGGTTTTGAGCTTGGCAACGACGGTGAAATAATAGAGATAAAGGACAAACGCGAGCATCTTATTGAATTTGTAGGCAATTCCATAACTTGTGGCTACGGCAACGAAGGTCGCATAGGTGAACATTTCAGCGCCGAAACCGAGAACCACTACATGACTTATGCCGCAATAACCGCCCGAAGCCTAAACGCACGGACTCTTGTTGCAAGCAAGTCTGGAATCGGCATTTACCGAAACTACGCAGGTCCAACTGAAGGCAACGAGGACTGCATGAGCAACTACTACGACCGTACTTTTTTATCGGACAAAAGTCCTAAATTCAATTTCAGCGAGCGTCCAGATTTGGTATGCATCAACCTCGGGACCAACGACATGAGCACGCCAGGTTATGACACTACAATGTTCATGAACCGCTATCTAGACTTGATAAAGCAGATTCAGGCGAGCTACGACAAACCTGAAATTGTCTGCCTGCTTGGCACCTTGCTTACTGGAGACCCGCTCGACATGGCCCGCACATGCATCAACAAAGTAGTGCAAAGAGCAAATTCACTTGGCAACGGCACCGTACATTTCTTTGAAATGACACCACAAGACATCAAGAAAAATGGTCTCGGCATAGACACTCACCCGACTGTAAAACAGCACATTCAGAGTGCACGTCAATTAACCGAATTCATAAGCGAACTGAAAGGTTGGGTTATTGTTCCACAAATAGTGAAGATTGAGAAGTCAGGCGCCAATCAAATCACACTATATGCCAATGACAGAAAATGTCTGTTCACCGAATCGCTGACCGACATGAAAATAACCGCCGACGGCATTGAACTGAATCAAACCGACTGGCTGATTAACGACGAGGACAACTTTATGATAATCAAATTCAAGGAAGACATAAGCAACGCTCAAAAAATTGAAATATCTGGCGACAAGTCGGCTATCGACCTGATACGATGCACAGTCCAATAATCATGCACTTCTGTCACCAATCCAACAAAACACTGATTATCAGTATACAAAGTCTTCTTCAAATCAAAAAAAGAAGAGGGGAAGGCGTCAATTATCATTTTTTTTCATAATTTAGTCTCACCAAATGAATTATTATGCTGATAGACAAAGAATACGATTGGCGCGGAAAGACAATCCTGATTGCCGAAGACGAAGAGATAAACTATTTGTTTATTGAGCGTGTGCTCATGTCCACCAATGCGACATTGATACGTGCGACAAACGGAAAATTTGCCATTGACATTGTCAACAGCAATCCCGACATAACCTTGATATTGATGGACATCAGAATGCCTGACATAAACGGCATTGAAGCAACCGAAGAGATAAAGAAAGTTCGTCCATCTTTGCCAATAATAGCACAGACATGCTACGAAAGCGACCTTGATTTGGCGTCAATGCCAGATGTGAAATTCGATGGCTTTATCAGCAAACCTGTCAATATCAGCATCTTGCTTGAAATGATTGATAGACTGATTAAATAATTCAGGTTTCACAATTCAGAATAAAAGGCATTAATCTTGCAATGCTTTCGGCAACTCTGCACCATTAAATTACACGGAGGACACAGAGGAATCACAGAGAACCTCAGGAAATTCAAAATGCGTCCAACAAATGCAGGGACATCGGACATCGCACGCGACGTCCCTAAGGAAGATGATTCTCAACCTCCAACTTCTCGACCTTCAACAGCGAAGCGTTTCAACCTTAAACTTTACTAGTGACTATGCACTACATCACATTGCACTAACCCATCAAAACGCTGCCAGCAACAAGTTGATGTCTTGTGACGGCAGCCCCAAACGTGCGCCAATGACTTCGTTTGTCAGAATGCCGTTATAGACATAAGCTCCAGCACGGACGCCAGCATTTTCCTTTATCATCTGGTTAATTCCCCCCGCCTCACCAAGTTCAATCAGCACCTGTCCGAGAATGTTGCTCAACACATAAGTTGCCGTACGCGACACCCTTGACGGAATATTTGGCACGCAATAATGAACCACTCCATGTTTTTCATATACAGGATTCGAGAACGATGTCACCTCCGACGTTTCAAAGCATCCACCTTGATTCATGCACAAGTCGACAATTACAGAGTGTGGCTTCATCTGACTGACGGCATCCTCACTTACAATGAAATCGCGGACACCGTTGTTCTCGTACAAAGCACCTATGACCACGTCGGCCGAACGCATTGCCTTAAGCAGCACCAATGGCTGAAGCACAGATGTGAAAATGCGCATTCCAAGACGCTGCTGCAAATCACGAAGTTTGTTTATCGACTTGTCGAACACCTTGACCGAAGCCCCCAAACCTATGGCGGTACGAGCGGCACATTCAGCAGCCGTGCCAGCACCAAGAATGACAACGTCGGTAGGACTGATGCCACTGATACCACCGAGCATCTCGCCCTTTCCTTCATGGGCGTCGCTCAAATATTCAGCGGCAATCAATATAGATGTAGTGCCAGATATCTCACTGAAACTCTGCACTATTGGATATGCATCCTCATTTGCATCCTTGAAGAACTCGAAACCAATGGCTGTGGTTTTCAGCTCCATCAGTTTCTCGATGTATTGCTTTGACTGTGAATAGATATCGTAGGAACTAAACAGCACCTGTCGGCTCTTCATCATAGCCAACTCCTCCTCATTTGGCGGCAACACCTTCATGATGACATCGCAGGAATAGATGTTGCTACGACATGGTTCTATGATGGCACCCTGGTCAGAATATTTCTGGTCGGCAAAATGAGCCTTCTCACCTGCTCCAGTTTCAACATACACTTCATGTCCGAGATTGACAGGGAAGCCAACGGCATGTGGCGCCATTGCCACACGATTCTCGTTAGGGGCAAATTCCTTTGCCACAGCTATGCGCAATTTCTTGCGTTTACGACCAACTTCAAGAGTCTCTTCACATGGCATCAAGTTGCCTTTGGCAAAGCCAAAATCAGTAGCGCTAACGTTCTGCATACAAATTCATTTTTTATCAATGGCTAATGTAACGCAATTTAGACTTAAAGTCAACCTATTTTTATGAACCTTTTTCAATTAGTTCCGATGCGGGACACCTTCAAGCCAAAAGCCAACGTCATTTTTTACCAACCTTATACTATTCAATATACTATCCATCAACATTTTGCCATTTACAGAAAATATTCCGTTCATAAATCCACTCGATAGAAATTCAAAATTCTCTCGAAATCAATTTATAGAAATCACCATAAAAAATATGGTATCAAGGGTATGTTGTTTTTATGACGAATTTCAATTATTTTTTCGTCAATATATATGCAAACAACTTGTAAATGGAATTTCATAGAATTACCTTTACTTAAGTTTTCGAATATATGGAAGAGGAAGAAATCATATGGTTAATTGAACGTGTCAAAAGAGCAGGATGCACTCACCTTGACTTGTCTAACAAGGACATAATCAGCCTTCCAGAGCAGATTGGCGAGCTGACTCAACTCACGACACTTGACATCAGTTTCAACCACATCAAGAGTTTGCCTAAGTCGATTACCAACTTGACAAACCTTGAGAACCTGTTTATGATGAGGAACAGCATAACCGACCTCCCGCAAGACATTGGGAAACTGAACAAGTTGACATCACTCGATGTCAGTTTCAACCCAATAATCAAACTTCCTGCACAAATGGGCGACCTGAACAACCTTCAGACATTTGACGCCAGCTTTTGCTTGTTGCAGTCGATTCCACCAGAGATGGTGAACCTGCAGAAAATAACACGCATCCATTTCGACGAGAACCCGATAGACTTTCCTCCTCTAAAGGTTATCCGCAGAGGTTGGAATGCAATAAAATACTTCCTCACAGAACGAGGAAAGGGCACATTGTTGAGCCCAACCAACTAACTTGCCATGGACATAGAACGATTCCGCGACTATTGCCTTGCGAAACGCGGTGTTACAGAATGCATGCCATTCGACGACGAGTCGTTGGTATTCAAGGTTATGGACAAAATGTTTGTGTTGCTCGACTTGAGCGGAAGGAACTGGACAAACCTGAAATGCGACCCTGAACGTGCCCTCGACCTTCGCGACAGATATCCCGACATTACGCCAGCATATCACATGAACAAGAAGCATTGGAACACCATAAACCTTGCCGGCCGATTGCCCGACAAACTGATTTTTGAGTTGATTGACCACTCTTACGACCTGGTTGTCGCGAAACTGACCAGAAAAGCGAAAGAGGAACTGGAAGGATTAGGATGGAAGTTCTAAGTTTTACGTTCTAAGTTTTACGTTTTACGTTTTACACATAAATAAAAAAAATAAGCGAGCCTTACGGACTCGCTTATTTTGCATATAGAGTGTTACCCTATTATTCTTGTGGTGCTTCAGATGAAGCTTCAGCGTTGTTACTGTTATCACCCTTATTCTCGTTGCGACGGAATGGATGACGGAAATCACGACGCTGTCCGTTGTGTTGCTGACGATCGCCACGGTCTTGGTGTTCCTTGTGTTCTGAACCTTCTGGACGTTCAGGGCGAGGAAGAAGAACCTTGTGAGAAAGTTTCAACTTGCCAGACTTGTCGATGTCAAGCAACTTGACTTCGATTTCCTGACCTTCCTGCAAGTTTGCATCCTCAATTTTCTCAAGACGACGCCATTCGATTTCAGATATGTGAAGCAATCCTTCCTTGCCAGGCAGAATCTCGACAAATGCACCGAAAGTTACAATTGACTTGATTTTTCCTTTGTATATCTCGCCTACTTCTGGGACAGCCACAATACCCTTGATGCGTGCCAAAGCTCCGTCGATTGACTCCTTGTTAGAAGCGCAGATTTCAACCTTGCCGACATTGTCAACTTCCTCAATTGTAATGATAGTGCCAGTAGATGCCTGAATTTCCTGAATAATCTTTCCACCAGGGCCAATGATTGCGCCAATGCATTCCTTAGGAACGTTCATTGTAACAATGCGTGGTGCGTGTGGCTTAAGGTCGGCACGAGGCTCTGCGATTGTCTCCTGTATTTTGTCCAAAATGTACATACGGCCTTCGTGAGCCTGAGCGAGTGCATTTTCAAGTATCTCGTAAGAAAGACCGTCAACCTTGATATCCATTTGGCAAGCGGTCAAACCGTCACGGGTACCAGTTGTCTTGAAGTCCATATCACCTAAGTGGTCTTCATCACCCAAAATATCAGAAAGTACAGCATAATTGGTACCCTTGTTTTCTGAGATAAGACCCATTGCTATACCAGAAACTGGTTTCTTGATTTGAACGCCAGCATCCATAAGAGCCAGTGTACCAGCGCAAACAGTTGCCATTGATGATGAGCCGTTTGATTCCAAAATATCAGAAACGACACGTACAACATATGGATAATCAGCAGGAATCATGCTCTTAAGTGCACGGCAAGCCAAATTTCCGTGACCAATCTCACGACGTCCTACGCCACGTTGAGCCTTTGCCTCACCTGTAGCGAATGGTGGAAAATTGTAGTGAAGCAAGAAGCGCTCCTTGCCTTGGATAAGAGCCTCATCAACGATTTTCTCGTCAAGTTTGGTTCCCAATGTAACTGTGCAGAGTGATTGTGTTTCACCACGAGTAAAGATAGAAGAACCGTGAGGACCTGGAAGATATCCAACCTCCGACCAGATAGGACGGATTTCATTGGTCTTACGTCCATCGAGGCGCTTGCCTTCGTCAAGAACGGCACGGCGCATAGCCTCTTTCTCAACGTCATGATAGTAACGGTCGATAAGGGCACCCTTGGTTTCGAGTTCCTCTTCAGAGAATGTTGCCTTGAAATCAGCGCAAATAGAGCTGAACATAGCCTCGCGGTGATGTTTGTCAGTATCAGCGGCAGTTGCCTGGGCGTAAGCCTTGGCAAAGCATGCGTCGTGAACTTGCTGACGCAATTCCTCGTCGTTTTCTTCGTGGCAGTATTCGCGTTTAACAGTCTTGCCAGCAGCTTCCATCATCTCGAGCTGTGCCTGGCATTGAGGCTTGATAGCCTCGTGAGCGGCCTTGATAGCCTCAAGCATATCGTGTTCGCTAACTTCCTTCATTTCGCCTTCAACCATCATGATGTTGTCCAAAGTAGCGGCAACAACCAATTCGATGTCGGCATTTTCAACTTGTTCAAAAGTAGGGTTGATGATGAATTCACCATTCACACGAGCAACACGTACTTCAGAAATTGGGCCTTCAAATGGGATGTCAGAAACAGCCAAAGCTGCAGAAGCAGCCAAACCTGCGAAGTTGTCTGGCATATCGACACCATCGGCTGAATAAAGAATGACATTGACAAATGTTTCAGCGTGGTAGTTTGAAGGGAACAATGGACGCAATGCACGGTCGATAAGACGTGCGATAAGGATTTCATAGTCAGAAGCCTTGCCCTCGCGACGAGTAAAGCCACCAGGGAAACGTCCGTTAGATGCAAACTTCTCTTTGTACTCAACGGTCAATGGCATAAAGTCGGTACCTGGAACTGCGTCTTGTGCAGAGCAGACAGTTGCAAGCAACATTGTGTTGCCACATTTGACCATAACAGAACCGTCGGCTTGCTTGGCCAACTTGCCTGTTTCGATTTCAATCGTTCTGCCATCAGGCAGTTTGATTTCTTTTTTAATAATGTTCATAATGCTTCTTTTTGTGTCTATTGGATTCATCTTCAGGCCAACAGACAAATTCATATTAATGTATGTTCTATAAAACTCAGCGTTCCAATTTTCGGTTCAAGGTGTTCCAAACTCAACTTTCAGTCATTTTCTTTGATTTTCCTGATATCAGGATGTCAAAGAAAAGAAATCAAAAAAGCGGAAACGACTAAAGAACACACCTTGATTTGTGAAAATCAAATTAGGGCAAGAAGGTTTGCAAACGCGCTACAAAACGTAATACAAACAAGCAATAACAAAAAAAGGCAACCGAAGTGCCTCTTTTTGTTACTTCCTTAAGTTCAATGACTTAATAAGTTCGCGATATTTTTCAATATCTTGTTTCTTAAGGTAAGCCAACATATTGCGACGTTTACCTACCAATTGAAGAAGTGAGCGTTGTGTGCCAACGTCGTTTTTGTTGTTCTTCATATGCTCAGTCAAGTGATTGATACGGTAACTGAACATTGCAATCTGGCCTTCGGTAGAACCAGTGTCCTTTGCTGACTTTCCGTAATTTGCGAAAAACTCTTGTTTTTTTTCTGCTGTTAGATACATGCTATCTCTTTTTAAACTGTTATTGTTTTCTTTCAAATTTTGAAGCGCAAATATCGGCATTTTTTTCAAATATCAAACAGCAAACGAATAAAGTTACACCATTAAGAAATATTTTTGAGACGAGCCACGAAAACAGTGGCTTTCAGCATCGGCATACCAATACAGGAAACCGAATGTCCGAAGCGGAATTCCATTGTAATGTTCCATTCTCAAATCGTCGATAGACAAACAACTGTCTGGAACGTCCTTTATCTGGACGAAGTGAAAGAACTGCGACATATATATAATATGTCCACGCAAACACATTCTAAATCATAAACAGAATGTATATTTATCATTTCAAGATTGTTGAATGTCAACTTGTAATTTGTACATTGCATCGCAAAGAAGAACAATAATCATTTGGTATGGACAAACAGATTTCGATAATCGTCGCCATTGACGAAAACAACGGCATCGGGCTAAATAACAATCTTTTAGCATACATTCCCGCCGACTTGAAACGATTCAAGGCGATAACAACAGGCCACGCTGTGATAATGGGGAAAAACACGTGGCTGTCGTTGCCAAAACGTCCTCTGCCCGAACGCGAGAACATTGTGGTGACAAGCAGGAACGGCGAAATTTTCAATGGCGCCACATTGGTCCATTCAATTGACGAGGCAGTTGCCCTGCTCCCCAACAACGATGAATCGTTTGTAATGGGTGGCGCGAGCGTCTACACGCAAATGTTCCCGCTGGCAACAAAACTATACCTGACGGCCATTCACAAGAAATTCGAGGCAGACACGTTCTTCCCCGAAATCGACCTGACGGAATGGACGGAACTGGAACGCATCGACATTAACGACGACCCGCGAACAGATTTCGGCTATTCTTACATAACTCTAAAAAGAAAATAACACACACTCATTTAAATAACAAACAAACAGCATTTTATCAGTTTTGAATATGGAAAAGAAAGGTAAATACCAATGGCGGTTCGCCACAATAGGTGGCGTGACCCGCGTCTGCATCGAGACAGGCGAAGACATTGCCCACCTGGGCGAACTGGACCAAAAACTATGGACAGTGCTGAGTTGCCCTGCCAAAGGACTTGAGATTGACGACGCCACTCTTGCAATGTTGGACACCGACGGCGACGGGAAAATCAGGGTCAAGGAAATGGTTGACACCGCCAACTGGCTGACTTCCGTCCTAAAAAACAACGACACGCTCCTACGACAGGAAGGCAACATCAAACTTGACGAAATAAATCAAGAGACAGAGAACGGCAAACGCGTATATGCATCGGCAAAGCAAATCCTGGAAAATCTTGGAAACGGCAAAGACCAACTGACCATTGCCGACACGTCCGACAGCATAGCCATTTTTGCAAAGACAAGGTTCAACGGCGACGGCATCATTACCGTAAATTCCACCGACGACGAGAATCTTAAGCAAGTCATTGACTTGTGTGGCAAGACTATGGGCACCATTACCGACCGCAGTGGCGTTGACGGAATAAATGCCGAAAAGATTGAGGCATTTTATGCCAACTGCGCCGACTTTGCCGACTGGCAAAGTCAGGCAACGGCACCATACGGCGACAATACAACGGCTGTCCTTGGCGCATACCAGTCAATCAAAGGCAAGGTTGACGACTATTTCATACGTTGCAAACTGACAGCATTCGACGCCAATGCCGAAAATGCGCTGAACGTCACAACTGGACAGTTTGAAGCCATCAACGGCAAAAACCTGGCCGAAAGCACGGCTGAAATTTCAGCCTATCCTCTGGCACACATCAACAAAGAGTGCAAACTGCCTCTTGACATAGCACTGATAAATCCAGCCTGGCAATCGGCATTCAGCACATTGAAGGATTTGTGCCTGAGCGTCGACTACAAGAAGCACAGTTCGATAACCGAAGCCGAATGGCAGGCAGTGAGCGCAAAACTCGAGCCTTACGCCTCGTGGCTGGCAGGCAAGAAAGGGGCGGAAACAGAGCAACTTGGAATAGAGACAATCACAAAGATACTCAACGACAACAAGAAAGCCGAACTGCTGGCTCTTGTTGAACAAGACAAGCAACTGGAAACGGAAGCAAACAGCATCAACGAAGTGGACAAACTGCTTCGCCTTTGTCGCGACTTCTACGCATTGATAAAGAACTTTGTCACTTTTGCAGACTTCTACTCAAGGGGACAGGAAACCAAAGCGATATTCCAGGCAGGAACGCTGTTCATCGACCAACGCAGTTGCGACCTCTGCCTCAAAGTAAGCGATATGGGCAAGCAATCAGCAATGGCCATTCACAGCGGAATGTACCTCATCTACTGCGACTGCTATTCAAAGTCGATGAACCAGACTATGACAATTGTGGCAGTTATGACAAATGGCGACGTAGACAACCTAATGGTTGGCAAGAACGCCATATTCTAGGACCGCGCAGGCAACGACTGGGACGCCACAGTGACTAAAATTGTGGACAACCCAATCAGCATCAGACAGGCATTCTGGTCGCCGTACAACAAATTCATAAAGTTCATTGAGGAACAAATAAACAAGTTTGCATCAAATGCCGACTCAAAGATTACCGAAAACGCCACAAGCAAGATATCGGAAACAAGCACCAGCATAACCGTCACCGACACCGAAGAAATGAACAAGTCGAAAAAGCAAGCCTTTGACATTGCAAAATTCTGCGGAATATTCGCAGCCATAGGTATGGCGATTGGCTACATTGGCGGATTCCTGACTGCCATTGCAAAAGGATTCCTTGCGCTGACTTGGTGGAAAATGCCAATAGCAATTGTGGGATTCTTCCTTATCATCAGCGGACCGTCGATGATACTGGCCTGGATGAAACTTCGCAAACGCAACCTTTCACCAATACTGAATGCCAACGGCTGGGCCATAAACGCCAAAACACTGGTCAACATTCCGTTTGGCACCACTCTTACCAAAATGGCAAATTATCCGACAATCGCGATAAATGACCCATTTGCAAAGAAAGGCATTCCCGCTTGGCGCAAAACACTATATTTCATCATTTTGCTTGCTGGAATATTCGCAGGGCTTTACTTCACCAACACTTTGGCAAAAGTGGGATTGCCATCGCCATTCCACAAGAATGAGACGAGAACCGAAACAATAACAACAACCACAACAACAACAACCTCCAGCAGTTCGGCACAGCAACCGCAGGCACTTCAAACCGCGACCGATACAATAAGCGAATAAGGCACAAGATTCCAAAAGAGCCAGACTGACATCTGGCTCTTTTGGAATTAAATGGCAAAGAGGCAAAACTCGTCTTATTTTTACTTTCAACTTTACACTTTCGACTTATCTTTGCGCATCGATAAAAACAGAACGATGCCACAGATAACAATCTATACCGACGGCGCGTCGTCAGGCAATCCTGGTCCTGGCGGATACGGGACGGTGCTCGTTTGCGGGCAATACCGCAAAGAGTTGTCGGAAGGGTTCCGCCTGACCACCAACAACCGTATGGAACTGCTGGCGGTGATAAAAGGTCTTGAGGCATTGAAAAATCCAGGCAACGATGTCACTGTTTTTTCCGACTCGAAATATGTGGTGGACGCCGTTGAGCAACATTGGGTTGAAGGCTGGATAAAGAAAGGATTCAAAGGGAAGAAAAACCCCGACCTGTGGATACGTTTTTGGAAAATATACAATCAGCATAACGTCTCATTCCGCTGGGTAAAGGGTCACGACGGCATTCCGCTGAACGAACGCTGCGACCAACTTGCGACCACGGCAGCCGCATCACCAACTGCGATAGACTGCGGCTACGAGAATCAACAAACAGATAACACATTTTCACTATGATACGACTTGCAATAATGGCATCAGGTTCAGGCTCAAATGCCGAAAACATTGTAAAATACTTCTCTCACTCAAAAGAGATAGAAGTTGCGGCAATAATCTCAAACAAGGCCGATGCCTATGTCCTGGAACGCGCGCAATACCTGCACGTGCCTTCATACGTGTTCAGCCGCGCTGAAATTGTCGAAACAGACAAAGTACTGAACTTGCTGACAGATTTAAAGATAGATTGGGTCATTCTGGCTGGATTCCTTGTCTTGCTTCCTGAATGCATCGTGAACAAGTTCGACGGAAGAATCCTGAACATTCACCCTTCACTCCTTCCTAAATTCGGTGGCAAGGGAATGTACGGCGACAAGGTGCACAAAGCCGTGGTAGAAGCCCACGAAAAGGAATCAGGCATCACCATACATAAGATTGACGCCAACTATGACGAAGGAACGACTGTCTTCCAGGCAAAAATCAAGGTTGAACCTATTGACAAACCCGAAGACGTGGCTAAAAAGGTCCACGCACTTGAATACAAATTCTTCCCTCAAATAATAGAGAATCTGGCTCTTGGCAAAGACTTTGAAAAGACAGTAACTGTAGAGCCAATAAAATAACATCGCTATGAAAATAGAAATCAACAACTTGGAAGACATTGAATCGGGTGCAAAACAATTTCTGAAAGCAACCGAAGGCAACCGCCATTTTGCATTCTACGGTTCAATGGGTGCAGGGAAAACAACTTTCATAAAGGCTGTCTGCGAACAACTCGGCTCAACTGACATTGTTTCAAGTCCATCATTTGCCATTATCAACGAGTACAACTCGGCTGTAGGCAAGATTTTTCACT
This sequence comes from uncultured Bacteroidota bacterium, assembly GCA_937885735.1. The sequence continues at coordinate 16,638 of CALABN010000083.1, forward strand.
TCGATTTCTACAGAATAAAGACTCTTGAAGAGGCCTACAATCTCGGCTACGAAGACTATTTCTTCGGCGATGACTATTGTTTTGTGGAATGGCCTGAAAAGATTGAGGAACTGATGCCTGAACACTTCACCGTTGTCAAGGTCACCGTTGACGAGGACGACAAGCGGACTCTTGAATTTTAAACAAGGACTCACAAGAATATTTGCATCTTCAAAAGATGCAGGAACAACAAAAAAGGTTGCCAATTGGCAACCTTTTTTGTTGTTCCTGCAGAATCAGACTAATGCGAGAACAGCAACTCTCGATATTTTGGCAAAGGCCAAATCTCATTGTCAGATATCATTTCCAAATGGTCGATGTGCTCGCGAATGCTCGACAAATAAGGCCTTACATTATCAGAATATGCCTTTGCCTTTTCAAAAATGTCTTCAATGGAATTGGCATTCTTGCGAGCCTCGGTCATATCGGTAACCATTGATTTTATGGCGGTTATGCGTCTTGAAATGTCCTTGATAGTCTCAAGTTGAATTTCGGCAACCTCGTTGAAGTCGACCTCGTTCAAGACCTGTTTCAACCCGCGGACATTCTCAATCAACTGATTTTGATACTTATACACAGTTGGTATTATATGGTTTGTCGCCAAATCACCCAACACGCGCGATTCAATCTGTATCTTTTTGGTATAGTTCTCGATACGAATCTCGTGACGCGCCTCGATTTCACGTTCGGTAAATACCTTGGTGCTTGTGCAGAGTTGAATGTTCTTCTTGTCCTTGAAAGCATTAAGTGCCTCAACCACGCCTTTAGGGTTCGACAATCCACGTTTTTCAGCCTCTTTCTCCCACTCCTTGCTATACCCATTGCCATCGAAACGCACTGGTTTTGAAACAACTATAAGTTCCTTAAGTTCCTGGAATATGGCTTCGTCCTTCTTAACGCCCGCATCAATCTTGGCATCAACCTTGGCCTTGAACCTACGCAACTGGTCGGATACGGCAAGTGTGATGAATGTCATTGGTGCGGCGCAGTTTGCGCTTGCCCCTGCCGAACGGAACTCGAATCGGTTACCCGTGAAGGCGAACGGCGACGTACGGTTGCGGTCGGTATTATCGAGCAGGATTTCAGGAATACGGCCAATGCCCAACTTTATGTCGGTCTTTTCGTCGGGTGTCATCTTCTTGTCGCTGACACGCTGTTCAATTTCGTCAAGTATGCCCGACAGGTAACTGCCTAAAAACACTGACATTATGGAAGGTGGCGCTTCAGTTGCCCCCAAACGGTGCTCGTTGCCTGCCGTGGCGATGCTGGCACGCATCAAATCTCCGTATTCATAGACGGCATTAATTGTACAGGCTAAGAAGACGAGAAATTGCATATTGCTTTTCGGATTTTTGCCTGGCGACAACAGGTTGACTCCTGTGTTAGTCGCCATTGAGAAGTTGTTGTGCTTGCCCGAACCGCTGATACCCTTGAACGGCTTTTCGTGAAACAAGACATTGAAATTGTGGCGTCTGGCAACCTTCTTCATAAGGTCCATAAGCAACATATTGTGGTCAACAGCCAAATTGGCTTCCTCAAACACTGGTGCACACTCGAACTGATTGGGTGCCACCTCATTATGTCTTGTCTTGACTGGGATTCCCAACTTATAAGCCTCAATTTCGAAATCACGCATAAAGGCGCTCACACGGCTTGGAATGGTTCCAAAGTAGTGGTCGTCAAGTTGCTGGTCCTTTGCAGAAGCGTGTCCCATAAGCGTACGGCCCGTCAATTGCAAATCGGGTCTGGCCATAAACAAGGCCGAATCGACCAGAAAATACTCCTGTTCCCAACCCAATGTTGTGATAACCTTGGTGACGTCCTTGTCGAAATACTGGCAGACTGCCACAGCCGAATCGTTCAACTCCGAAGTAGCCTTCAAAAGCGGTGTCTTGAAATCGAGAGCCTCACCTGTATATGAGATGAAAATTGTAGGAATGCATAGCGTCTTTTCCAAAATGAATGCAGGCGACGAAGGGTCCCACGCTGTGTACCCACGTGCCTCGAATGTATTGCGCAAGCCACCGCTTGGAAAACTCGATGCATCTGGCTCCTGCTGTGCAAGTTTGCCACCGTCAAAAACCTCAATGCCACCGTCACCCTCAAAATATGGGTCGAAAAAGGCATCGTGCTTTTCGGCCGTAGAACCTGTCAACGGGTGGAACCAGTGTGTATAGTGCGTAGCGCCCTTGCTCAAAGCCCACGCCTTCATACCTGAAGCCACTTGGTCGGCGATGCGACGCGGAATGCGGGTTCCATTCTCGATAGAGTCAATGACACTGTCATATGCCTCACGAGACAGATATTCCTTCATTTTACTCTTATCGAATACATTTTCAGCAAAATACTCCGAAGTTTTCTTTCCTGGCATTTCAATTTTAACTGCCTGACGATTCATCAGTTGCTCCAATGCCTTAAATCTCATTGTTGACATAATAGCCATTTTTTATTTTCGGGCGCAAATATATATCCGAAACAGGCATCTTAATAACTAAAACCGCACATTTTTCACATTACACCCCCTAAAAACATGGGGTATCATTAAAAATATTTGTCAATTTATTCAAGCCGACATTTTTTTTAACACATATCAATATAAAATAACGCCGAATAAGTTTTCGACTACATTTTTATCTGGCGCACCAATATTATGCCTCGCAATAAAACACCAGTCAAGGGGATAACTTTTGATTTTTTTTACAAAAGTCACTCCCTTAAACGGCAACTAACGCAAGTTTCAACAGATACCATTAAATAATCAAAGTATCTGCTTTAGTTCAAGTAAATCGTGGATTTCGTATGTAACTGGACCTTCCGCAGATTTGTTGCGGATATTGAAATAAGCCTGGTCGATGCCAGCCTCACGCGCGCCGACAATGTCTGTCGGCCACTCGTCGCCAATCATAAGACACTGTTTCTTACGTGCATTGACATACTTTACGGCATAGTCGAATGCCAATTTGTGTGGTTTCTTATACCCCATTTCATCGGAAGTGAACACCTTCTCAAAGTAAGGTGCGAGGCCCGACTCCGTGGTCTTTATTCGCTGAATCTCGATAAATCCATTTGTAAGCAGGTACAAATGATAGCCCTTGCCCCGCAAATAATCAAGCAGTTCAAAAGTGTGCGGAATGACACGCGTCTGATGAGGCGACATTTCGAGATACATTTCGCCGAAACGTTCGGCAACGGACTTGTCATTGATGCCGAAATGTTCGAGAGTACCGTGGAAACGCTTCCAACGCAACAACTCTTTTGTAATCTTGCCCTGGCCGTATTCTACCCAAAGTATATCGTTGTATCTGTGATAGACATCAAGAAATTCCTTTTCTTGGGGAACAAGTTCGGGCACCATTTCACGCAACAGGCACTTGAGCGTATATTCCGAATTGCTGGCAAAATCCCACAAAGTGCCATCCAAATCGAAATAAAGCCACTTATAGCCCATATTGAAGCCTTATTTCTTGACTTTCAGCACCGCCTTAACATTCTCGATTGGCTTGCCTGGTGCGTTTGGAACGTTGATTTTCATTGAGAATGGCTCAATAGTTTCGCCTTCAATCTCAAGCGTGTAACTGCCAGGAAGCAATGCCACAGGCACCTGGCTTGACGTTGGATTGTAATTGTAAGTTCCGTACACCGTCTTGTTCTTGGTGAAAACAGTGACTTTCAGATTCTTTTCAGTTTCACCAAAATCAGCAGTCTGCTCGCCTTGTTGAGTAACCAATTTCACAAGATACATACGCACCATAGGGTCCTTGTCGTTGAACACCACGCGGTAGACATCGGAATAGCCATAAGAATCTGGCTTTATGGCCGATACATAAGCGTAAATTTCATCGACGGTATATGAAATGGGAAGATTTTGAGGAGTCGGTGATTCGGTTTATTAAAAAGTTTCTGACAAAATAGAAAAAAGAAAAAACGCGCTACAAACGTCTTTGATATTGGGAGGTTTCTCAGATGATAAATAAGACAAGCATAAAAATCCTTGTACTGATGATTGTTTGTGCAATGCTTTTAGCGGGGTGCTCTGTTTCGAACTATCACTTAACAGAAGAAGCGTGTCATATTCAATCGATTGCACTATATGACACAAATGAATTGATTTTAGAGATAAATGATTCTACTTTGCTGGAACAAATCATTGCAAGTTTGGAAACATTGCCCTTATCTCACTACGGGAACCCTCCGTGTTACGATGTTGGCGAAAAGTATATTCAAATCAACTATGATGATGGAAACTACGAACAAATATCTTCGTCAGCAATTAGAATGATCCGGGAGGAAGAGAGTTTTTGCAATGGCTTCGATTATATCGCAACAGATGTGTTTGATGCTTTGTTTGAGCGCCTTGTTGAA